>DAOUDA010000040.1:0-15051 GCA_034431835.1 Chloroflexaceae bacterium
CTCAACAGCGACCGTGCGTACGGACGCAGCGCGCTGCGTCCGTACGGGTACGTCTGATACTCCGGGCTTCACAACCTGAAGAGGACTGCTAGACATCGCGCCCGCTGCGCCCTCTGAGGAGAACGCGCTGTTATTCCGTCGTCGTGCGGCCTGGCCGTAGGAACAACCAGAGTACAGGAGCGCCATGCAACCCATCGAAACCGATGTCCTCGTCATTGGCGGCGGCGCCACCGGCCTGGGCTGCGCCCTGGATCTGGCCCTGCGCGGCATACGTACCGTCCTGGTCGAAAAGGGCGACCTGACCCACGGCACCACCGGGCGCTACCACGGCTTGCTGCACTCCGGGGGCCGTTATGTGACGAAGGACCCCCAATCGGCCAGCGAGTGCGCCCGCGAGAACGCCGTTCTGCGCCGGATCATGCCCCACTGCATCGAGGATACCTCGGGCTTCTTCGTCGCCACGCCCTGGGATGACCCGGCCTACGGGGACCTGTTCGTCGCCAATTGTCGCCGCGCCGGCGTGCCCGTGACGGAGATCAGCCTCGCCGAGATGCTGCGCCGTGAGCCGCTGCTCAATCCGCGCATTTCGCGGGTCTTTGAGGTGCCCGACGGCGCCGCCGACTCCTTCCTGGCGGCCCGCTCGCTGGCCCTCGCCGCCCGCGAGGCCGGCGCGGAGATCCTGACCTACCACCACGTCGTGGACCTGATCCGCGTCGGCGACCGGGTCGTGGGCGCCGTGGCGGAGGACCTGCGCGATGGGACGCTCAAGCAGATCGCCTGCGCCTGCGTGCTGAACGCCACCGGCGCCTGGGCGGGCAAGATCGCGCGCATGGCCGGCCTGACGGTGACGGTGGTTCCCGGCAAGGGCACGATGGTGGCGATGAACCACCGTATGGTCAACACGGTTATCAACCGCTGCAAACTGCCCGACGACGGCGACATCCTGGTGCCCATTCACACCGTCGCTGTCATTGGCACTACCGATGTGCTCGTGCCCGACCCCGATGTCTACCGCATCGAGCCCGAGGAAGTACACTTCATGCTCGAGGAGGGCGAGAAACTCGTACCACGCTTCAAAGAGTATCGGGCCCTGCGGGCCTGGGCCGGGGTGCGCCCGTTGTACCGGGAGAGCGAGGCGGTGCGCGACCGTGATATTCCGCGCACCTTCAAGCTGCTCGACCACGAGACCCGCGATGGCGTCGCCGGGATCGTTTCCATCGTCGGCGGCAAGTGGACCACCTACCGCCTCATGGCCGAGGAGACGGTCAATCTGGTTGCCCGGCGTCTGGGCAATACCCGGCCCTGCCGCACGGCCACGGAGGCGCTGCCGGTCCCGCCCTTCGAGCATCACCGCCCTCCCGCTGCCTCCGGCGGCACGCAGCACTACTGGCTCGGCAAATCCCTGGCCGCGGTGGAAGCCGAGCATGCCTACGGCGAGCTGATCTGCGAGTGCGAACTGGTGACCCGCACGCGGCTGCTGGCGGCGATTGACAGCGGCGCGAAGAACCTGGACGATCTGCGCCGCGATGTGCGCCTGGGCATGGGGCCGTGCCAGGGGGGCTGGTGCCTGTACCGCGCCGCGGCCCTGCTCTACGAGCGGCGCCACCCCGCCGGGCTCAGCCATGCCCACGCCAACCAGGCCGTGCTGCACATGCTCCAGGCCCGCTGGAAGGGCCTGCTCCCGGTGCTCTGGGGCGATCAGTTGCGCCAGGCGCGCCTCGATGAACTGATCTACCTGGGTGTGCTCGGCGCACAGCACCTGGAGCCACTCGCCGAACCCGGCGGCGGTCTGGTCACCGAGCATCCCGCCGTAGCGACCGAGTGAGGTGCGGGGAAACCTGGTTTCCCCACGCCCCTGCCAGAAGGGGGGGTTGGGAGGAAGCAACCCTTTCGGGAATACCCCGCCCGCGGGGAGCGTGTGGTACGCACCATCACCAGATCCAATGAAAACCCTCTATACGCCAATCCAAAATCCAAAATCCAAAATCCAAAATCGTAAAAGATGCACTACGATACCATTGTCATAGGCGCCGGCCTGGCCGGGCTGATGGCCGCCCTCGGGCGCGCCGGGCGGGGCGAGCGCGTGCTGGTGCTGGCAAAGGGGCATGGCGCGACCCACTGGGCCTCGGGCCAGATTGATGTGCTGGCCGGCGATCCCAATCCCCTGGCCGCAGTGGAGCGCCTGAGGGACGAGCGCCCCGATCATCCCTACACCCTCGCGGGGGCGCCGGCGCTGGAAGCGGGCATCGCGCGCCTGCGGGCGCTCTGCGCCGACGCCGCCTACCCCCTGGCGGGCAACCTTAACCAGTGCCTGCTGCTCCCCACGGCCCTGGGCGCCCTGCGGCCCACTACCCTGGCCCCGGCCACCATGGTCGCCGGCGAGTCGCGACAACTCGCCGATGGCCGCCTGACGCTGATCGCCGGCTTCCCCGAGTTGCGCGACTTCTTTCCGCCCCTGGCAGCGGCCAACCTGCGCGCCCAGGGCTTCCCCGCCGATGGCTGCTACCTCACCCTGCCGCCGAGCGGCCGCCGGCAGGGGTTTGACCCGCTGGTCCTGGCGCGGCTGTTTGAAAGGGCTGAGTTCCGAGCCGAGGTGGGCCGGCAGTTGGCCGCGGAGGTGCGCCGCGGCGGCTACGCGCGGGTGGGGCTGCCCGCCGTCCTGGGCCTGCGCCGCGCAACCGAAGTAGTGCGCGATCTCCAGGCGCATGCCGGCGCCCTGATCTTTGAAATCCCCACCCTGCCGCCCTCCGTGCCGGGTATGCGTCTCTACCAGGTGTTGGAAGAGGCCCTGCTGCGCCTGGGCGGGCGCGTCCAGTTGGGGGCCTTCGTGCGGCGGGGCGAGGGGCGCGACACGACCCTGGAGGCGGTGTACTCCGAGGCGGCGGCCCGCGAGCAGCGTCACGTCGCGCGGCGCTGGGTGCTGGCGACGGGGGGCCTGGCCGGGGGCGGTCTGCGCGCCACTCCCGAGGGCGAGGTGCGCGAGACGGCCCTCGGTCTGCCGGTGCGCGCTCCCAACGGGCGCGCCGACTGGTTCGCCCGCCGCTTCCTCGACCCGGCGGGCCACCCCGTCTTCGGCGCCGGCATCGTCGTTGACGCCGCGCTGCGGCCCCTCGACGCCGCCGGGCGCGTGGTCTACACCAACGTCGCCGTGGCGGGCAGCGCCATCGCCGGCTACGACCCCATCCGCGAGGGCTGCCTGGAGGGTGTGGCGATTGCCACGGGCCATGCGACTGGCGCGATGTGAGACCAGTTTCCCATCGGGCCGGGGCCTGGGGAAACCTGGTTTCCCCGCTGTCTCAACCGGCGTTGGGGCGCCTTCCGCCCGCAGGCAGGGGTTGGGGAAACCCGGTTTCCCCATCGGGCCGGGGCGTGGGGAAACCCGGTTTCCCCGTGTGTAATGAATTCACCTGGAAAGCAATCCATGGATCATATCGAACTCTCCCTCGAACAATCCCTCGACCACTGCATCAAATGCAACATCTGCACCGCGGCCTGCCCGGTGGCCGCGGTCACCGACCGCTTCCCCGGGCCGAAGTACGTCGGCCCCCAGGCGCAGCGGTTTCGCCACGAGCGGCAGCCGGCCCCCGACGCCTCGGTGGACTACTGCTCAGGGTGCCGGGTGTGCAACGAGGTGTGCCCGACGGGGGTACGCATCGCCGAGTTGAACGCGCGGGCGCGGGCGCGCACCGTGGCCGAGCGGGGCCTGCCCTTCCGCAACTGGCTGATCGCCCGCTCCGAGCTGGTGGGCCGTCTGAGCTGCGGCCCCCACGCGCCCCTGGTGAACGCCGGGCTGCGGTTCGGCCCCGCGCGCTGGCTGGCGGACCGGGTGCTCGGCATCCACCGCGCCGCGCCTCTGCCGGTGGCCAGCACCTACAGCTTCCGCGCCTGGTTCAGGCGGCGTCGCCAGCGCCCGACTGACCCGGAGACGAGCGCAGGGCGGCGGGTGGTCTACTTCCACGGCTGCGCCACCAACTACTATGAGCCGCGGGTGGGCCAGGCGGCGGTGGTGGTGCTGGAGCGCAACGGCTTCGAGGTCATCCTGGCCCCGCAGAACTGCTGTGGCCTGCCGCTGATCTCCAACGGCGACTTCGCCGCCGCGCGCCGGGCCCACGCGGCCAACGTGCGCAAGCTGCTGCCCTATGTGCGCCAGGGCATCCCCGTGGTCGGCACCAGCACCAGTTGCACCCTCACGCTGAAAGAAGAGGCCCCCGAAATCCTCGGCATGCACGACGCCGAGACGCGCGCGGTCGCCGCGGGGACCTACGACATCTTCGAGTTCCTGCGCAATCTGGCCGAGCGCGGCGAACTCGACACCGCCTTTCGGCCCATCGAGCGCGCGCTGCCCTACCATCCCCCGTGCCAGTACCGCGCCCACCGCCTCGGCGTGCCGTCGCTGGACGTGCTCGGCCTCGTCCCGGGCCTGACCCTTGTCCCCAGTCGCGCCAGTTGCTGCGGCATCGCCGGGACCTACGGCCTCAAGCGCGAGAAGTACCAGATCGGCATGGACGTAGGCGCGCCGCTCTTCGCCTTCGTGCGCGGCGCCGGCTCCGACCTGGCCCTGTGTGACAGCGAGACCTGTCGCTGGCAGATCACCCACGCGACCGGGGTGGCGAGCAAGCACCCGATCGAGATCCTGGCGGAGGCGTATGCACTCGGTTCAACTTGAATTGGTTTTATTAGGAGGACAGGCTCATGGAACTGGGAGGACAGGCTCATGGAACTGATGGATGCGATGCCCGGCGGCGCCGCTCAGGCGCCCGCGACCACCGGACGCTATCTGGTGCTCATGGATCCGGAAGCGGTCGCCCAGGCTATGAAGACAGTGAATTCGGCAACCGGAGTGGAATTCAGTCCGATGGGCGCGACCGAAGCCCCGGAAGCTGTGGCTGCCGCGCTTCAGGCAGGCGCCAGCGTGGTCTTTCCCGAACTCGGGGTCGCGGTCTTCGCCGGCGATCCCCAACAGACCCGCGCCCTCGGCGGGGTGACCGAGGGCGTGGGCGGTATCATTGCCGTCGAGCCAGAGCGCGTCGTCCACATCTTTGACGATAGCGTCACCGATTATCTGCGCGGCTACCGCGATGGCGTGAACCAGGCGATTGACAGGGCCCTCGCCGAGGCCGCGGCCGCTATCGGCGCCGAGGCCGTGGTCCCGACACAGAATGAGACGGCTTTTACCTGGGGCCTGCAGGCGACCCGTGTTGATCGCTCGCAATTGAGCGGTAAAGGGGTGCGCATCGCCGTTCTCGATACCGGCATGGACCTGACCCACCCCGATTTCCAGAGCCGCCCAATCGTGACGGCTTCGTTTATCAGCGGCGAGGAGGTGCAAGACGGCAACGGGCACGGCACGCACTGCATCGGCACGGCCTGTGGCCCGCGCGGTCCCTCCCGCTCGCCACGCTACGGAATTGCCTACAACGCCGAGATCTACGCCGGCAAGGTCCTGAGCAACCAGGGCTATGGGAGCGATGGCGGCATTCTGGCGGGGATCAACTGGGCCCTCGGCAAGGGCTGCGCGATTATCTCCATGTCCCTTGGCGCTCCCGTCCAGCCTGGCCAGTCGTTCTCACAGGTGTATGAGACGGTGGCCCAGCGCCTGCTTGCCCGCGGCAGCCTGATCATCGCCGCTGCCGGCAACGAGAGCCGGCGCCCGGGCAGTATCAAGCCGGTCGGCCATCCCGCCAACTGCCCATCGATCATCGCGGTCGCCGCCGTTGACCCGAACCTGAACGTTGCCTGGTTCTCGTCCGCTGGCCTCGAGGGCCAGGGCGGTCAGGTTGACATCGCCGCGCCGGGCGTCAATGTGCTGTCGAGCTGGCCATTTGACGACCGCTACCGGCGCCTCAATGGGACGAGTATGGCCACGCCCCACGTCGCGGGCATTGCGGCCCTCCTGCTCGAGGCCAACCCCGCTATGCGCGGAGGCCCCCTCGGCTGGCTGCTGCTCCAGTCCGCGCGGCGTCTCGATCTGCCGGCCCGCGACATCGGCGCCGGGCTCGTGCAGGCGCCCTGAGCCTCGCCTGCTCTGTTAGGGAGAGAGCAGAAGAGATGGTTCGCGCGACTCTTCATGGCCCGTGTTTCGAGCCGTTGCGCCGGCGGCTCGAAACATGGGGTGCTGATAGCATGCCGTAAGGGAGGTGCCAATGGCGGAGATAACGGTGATCGTCTCGGTGGCCGCAGATACGGCGGATCGCTATGACGAAATTGTCGCTGCCTGCGCCCGCGCCGGGTTGCGCGTCGTCCAGCGACTCCCGAGCCTGGGGGTGGTAACGGGCGAGATCGAAGCCTCGGGGATCGACGCGCTCAAATGCATCCCTGGTGTTGAAGCGGTTGAGCTCGAGCGGAGCATCTTGCTCCCGCCGCCCGATAGCCCGGTCCAGTAGCCTGCGCGCCAGGGCGCATAGGGGCAGTTCGCCAGAAAGAAGGCCCTGCCAAAGTGGCACGATTGCACCACGCCCAGCGCCCTGGCGCTCCACACAACAAAGGGGCCGCCTCTCGGCCCGGCTACCACCCAACCGCAACCAGGATCGCCGCCAGCAACAGCAGCACGTTCACCGGCCCCCAGAGCAGCCGCTCCCCCCGGCTCGGCGTGGCCAGGTTGGCAAGCGAGCCCAGCACGAAAAAGCCCGCCACGAACCAGATGGCCACCCGGCTGAAGGGGTAGAGACCCTCGAAGGCCAGACCCGCTCGGACCAGGACGATCGCCGCGAACAGCAGCAGCACCAGCATCTGCGCCAGCGCCGCCAGGCGCATGCGCGGCGGCAGCCGTCCCGGAAAGCGGCCCCCCAGGGTGTAGGCGCCCCAGGGCGCCCCCAGGGCCAGCGCCAGTTGGAAGAGCACGGCGACGGCCGTCAGGACGAGATACAGGGCGACGGGTAGTGTCACGATGACCCTCCGGACTCGCGTGCCTCATACTACAACGAACCTTCGTCTCGGCGGGGCCTGCGGGGGGCGGCCTCCCGGGATTTCCCGTTCCGGCGCGTTCGAAGGGGCTTCGCCCCTCGGAACCTCCCCTCTGAGGGGGAGGTTCGTCGTAGCACTACTCACGCCTCCGTTTTGCCACGCAAGAGTCGTTTCCAGCGCCGCTGGCGGTGACGGTACAACAGGTGGGCGAAGGCCCAGATCGCCCCCGTCAGCGGCCCGGCCCGGATCTCGATTTCATCGGTGTACTGCAGTCTGCCGCCGCCGAGTGAGCGAAAGCGTATCGTGTGGTTCCAGACCGGCGCGAGTGTACCGCTTTCTTTGCTTGCGATCAGGTTGGCTTCCCGGTCCATTCTGGCCAGGGTGATGCGATGTTCGCCGGCAGGCAACAGGCCAAACAGGTACAACCGCACGGCATAGGTCTTGCCCACGACCCATTCGCGATCCAGGTCGCCGGGAACCAGCGGCTCGAACCGCAAGAGCGGCGCGGCAACAAAGCGCAGCGAGGCCGGGCGGCTGATGGCGTCCCAGAGTTGTTCCGGCGCGCAATCGAATGTGGTTGAAATCCGCGCCCGCATGGGTCAGGTGGTCTTGGGCTTTCAATCACCTCAAGCCGCAATCAGCGCCAGCAGACTCGGCGCCAGATAGCCGCTCAGGGCCAGGGCGCCGCTGACACTGTGGGACACGGCCGTCCATCTGGCCGAGCCGGTGCGGTAAGCGATGAAGCCATAACTCAGGCCGAGTGGGAAGGTCGCGAGCACGAAGCCGGCCACGTTGTCGGCGGGAAAGACCACCTGCGGGGCGAGATGCCAGAGGGCAAACCCGACCGCGGGGTACACGATGGCCAGCCACGGGTTGCGCGGAAAACAACGCGCGTACAGGCCCCGCCAGAGCAGTTCTTCGCACAGGCCATTGATCGTTGCCAGTGGCGCGGCGAGCAGGATCAGGGCCGGCGGGGCGCGCAGGAAGCTCCCGGCATACAAGAAAACGGCGCTTAACGTCACGACCAGCCATAGACTCGCCGCGAGCCAGTTGGCCCGGCTGAAGAGCCGGGCGCGGTCGCGTAGAAGGGTGGCAAGGCCCGCTTTTCCCAGCAGAGCCCGCGGAACCAGCAGGCACCAGACCAGCCAGTACAGGCCGAAACCGAGCAGGTAGCCCGCTTCCGCGCCCAGCCATTCCGCGGCCAGCGTAAAGCATCCAGCCATGCCTGGCACAAGCGCGAAGGGTAACACCAGCAGCCATGACCGCACACGGCGAGCCGGTGTCATAGATCTGCTCCCTATCGGCGGCGGCGCCACTGGCCTGGGCTGCGCCCTGGATCTGGCCCTGCGCGGCATCCGCGCCATCCTGGTCGAAAAGGGCGACCTGACCCACGGCGCCACCGGGCGCTACCACGGCTTGCTGCACTCCGGGGGCCGTTAGGTGACGAAGGACCCCCTGAACGCCCCTCCAGTGAGAAATCCCCTTCTACCGGGCCAGTTCCCGCAAATCCAGGTTCAGCACCCGGGCGATTTCGCGGAGCGGGTTGTAGTAACTGTCCACACTCGGCAGGTTCAACGCGGGCGGCGGCAGATCGTACCAGTACCGCAGCCCCGCGACCAGGTCGGGGCGTTCCTTCACTTCGAGCAGCAGACCGGTCATCGCCGCTTTGAACGACGCGGGCAACTGGCTGTTGACCGCGAAGGGAGCGTTGGGGATGGGGTCCGTGAAGCCCAGAATGGCCAGGCGCCCCTCCGGACAGCTCTCAAACACCGCGCGGATCTCCTCGGGTGTGCGCACCACGCTGCTGAGCTGGTCGGGGAAGCCGCAGAACTCCACCTGTCCCTCCCGTTGCAGGCGGTAGAGGTTGGCCTCGAACGTGGCCGCCGCCTGCGTGCGACCGTTCCACACCGAGAGTACCGCGGTGGGGTGCGAGCCGGCAAACACGGCGCGCATGTCGGTGTCGGGGTTGATGCCGGCCTTGATCAGCCCGGCCCGCGGCGCCAGGTGTCCTGAGGTCGAAGCCGGATCGACAAAGGCAAAGCTCGCGCCGCGGAGATCCTCCAGGCGATTGATCCCCGAGCCTTTGCGCGTCACGTAGACGCTGTAGTAAAAACTGGGCGCCGCCGGGTCGTAGACCGGGTTGGCCTCGTTCTGCGGGTAGACCGCCACCGCCAGCGCCTCCGCCCCGGCCTCCTGCACCGCCAGCACGTAGGCGAAG
Organism: Chloroflexaceae bacterium; assembly: GCA_034431835.1. Classification (GTDB taxonomy): domain Bacteria; phylum Chloroflexota; class Chloroflexia; order Chloroflexales; family Chloroflexaceae; genus JACAEO01. The sequence goes on from DAOUDA010000040.1 coordinate 9,122, forward strand.
GGGCCGATCTCCATCGCGTCCACCCGCCCGGCGCGCATGGCTTCGATCACCGCGCTGTAGCTGGCACCGGTCTGAATCTCAACGGGAATGCCCAGGCGGGCTTCGAGCAACACCCGGAACGGTTCGGCGTTGCGGAGCACCGCGTTGGGGTCGTCGCCGCCGAAGAGGCCGATACGGAAGCGCTCCGGCCAGCCGGCGCGGTCGGCGACGATGGTCGGCGCGGGTGTGGGCGTCATCTGCGCGACCGGGTCCGCGCCGCAGGCCGCCAGCAGCGCGACCAGCCCGATGAGGGTAAGGGCCGTCGTTAGCCTGGCCATGGTTGAGTCTCCTTGCTCCTCGTGATTGTGTTTGTGGGAGGGTGCAGCCCTCCCACTCCCTCCCTCTATACTTGACATAAAAACGTCACATGATCCGCCGGCGCACCTGGCCGCTCAGCCAGTCGATCACCGTCACCATCATGATAACCAGGATCAACGCGCCAATCAGTTCGCGGTACTGGAAGAGGCTGATATAGGTGGTCAGGATGAAGCCCACCCCGCCCGCGCCGACCAGGCCAAGAATCGTCGCCGAGCGGACGTTGTGCTCGAAGAGCAGCAGGGAGTAGGAGGCCATGAGCGGCAGGGCCTGGGGCAAGACGCCGTAGACGAAGGTCTGGAGCCGGGTGGCCCCGGTGGCCCGCACGGCCAGGGTTGGCCCCGGGTCAATCGCTTCGATCGCCTCGGCGTAGAGTTTGCCCAGCGCGCCGATCGCTCCCACCCCCAGGGCCAGCACGCCGGCGAAGGGTCCCAACCCGACGGCCGCGACGAAGATCAGGGCGAAGAGAATGTCGGGAATGGCCCGGTTGATGTTCAACAGCAGGCGCGTGCCGTGGTAGACCAGGGGATGCGGGGCCAGGTTGCGGGCGGCCAGCAGGCCGAAGGGGAAGGAGAGGATGACCCCGAGGAGCGTGCCGATCAGCGCCATGTGCAGCGTCTCAACGATGTACGGCACGACCCGGGGCAGCGGGACGATGATCTGTGCGTCCGGCGCGCCGGGTACGGCCAGGGTCACCGGTTGCATGTCCCAGCGGGGCGGAACGATGCGCCGCAGGAAGTCGAGCATGGTGGGCGCGCCTTCGATGAGCGCGCCCAGGCTCGCGCCCGTGCCGCGCAGGGACCAGATCAGCACGGCCAGGGCGATGACCGTGGCCAATGCCTGGCGCAGGGTCGGGCGCGGCCAGGGGTTGCGCAGGCGCTCGCGTTGGGTCGCAGGGGGGCGTGGCGGCGTCTCAGCGGCCATGGGACGTTTCCACTTCGCGCTCCACCGCCTCCGCCGCGGGGCGATCGAAGCGGTAGATCCGATCGAGAAGCGGCGCATCAAGACCCTGCGGCGGGCCGTCGTAGACCACCTCGCCGCGGGCGATGCCGACCACCCGGTCGGCGAAGGCGCGGGCCAGGGCCACCTGGTGCAGGTTCATGATCGTCAGCACCCCGTCCTCGCGGGCGATCCGGCTCAGATCGCCGAGCACCTGGGCGGCCAGTTCGGGGTCGAGACTGGCGACCGGCTCATCGGCCAGGAGCAGCACCGGTTCCTGGGCCAGGGCGCGGGCAATGGCCACGCGCTGCTTCTCGCCCCCCGAGAGGCGGTCGGCCCGCTGCCGGGCCTTCTCTAGCAACCCGACCCGCTCCAGCTGGCGCACCGCTATCGCCCGGTGATCCCGGTTGAAATGGCCCAGCAGGCTGGCCGGACCGGGGTTGTGCCCGAGCCGCCCGATAAGCACGTTGGCGAAGGCCGAGAGCCGTTCGACCAGGTGGTACTCCTGCCAGATGAATCCCACCCGGCGATGGATGGCCCGCAGGCGTTCCGGCCCGACCGTGGCAATATCCTCGCCCTCCAGGCGGATCGCGCCCGCGGTGGGGCGTTGGAGCCCGGCGATACAGCGCAGCAGGGTGGACTTGCCCGCGCCGGAGCGCCCGATCACGGCAATGATCTCACCCTGCCCGGCGCGCAGCGACACCGAGCGCAGGGCCTCGTGCCCGTTGGGGTAGACCACGCGCAGCCCATCGATTTCGAGCAGGCTCACCGGGGTTCCTGTCCAGGCTACGCTTCATCGTCCAGGGAAATACGGCTATTGGCCACCTCGCTGGCCTGCACGTACCGGCTGGGCATCAGCAGACTGCTCCAGCCGCCGGCGTCGCGCAGGGCGAAGGGGTCGCTCTTCGCCCGGGCGGCGCGGGTGGCCCAGGTGTGGCGCAGGTCGTGGGGCGAGAGGCCGGTGATGCCGATGCGTTCGCCGAGGATGGCCACCCGCTCGCGGATGGCGCGCGCCGACATGGCCCCCCACAGTTCGCCGTTCTTGCGCGAGCCGCGCAGCAGCGGGCCGGAGGGGAGGGCGTCGGCGGCCAGGTAGGCCCGGGCGGCGGCCAGGGCGTCGCGGCTGAGCTGGTGGGTCTGGGTGGTGTGGACCTTCTCGCGATAAAAGGTCAGGGTGCCGCGGGCGGGGTCGAGCGCGCCAACCTGGAGGCTGGCGAGTTCACCCACACGAAGGCCGAGATCGGCCAGGAGGCAGACGATCAGCGCGTCGCGCCGGCCCTGGGGGGTGTCGGGCTGCTGTTTGAGGGCGCGCACCTGGGCCGGGGTGAGCACGACCGGCGCGGGCTTCTTGGCCCCGACGCGGGTAGGCGTGGCGGCGCGGCGGCGCTGGGCGTCAATCGCGCGCGCCTGGCGCCCGCTGTAGCCGCGCACGGTGCGGATCAGCGCCAGGGCGTCGGCGGAGAGCGCCCCGGCGGCGTGGGCCAGGGCGCAATGGCGCCGCACCGTGGCCAGGCGCACATTGATCGAGCCAATCGCGTAGCCCTCCTGAAGCTGCCAGCGGATGAAGGCGCCCACCAGACCGTGGGTGACATTGGCCCAGGCGTGGGGGTCGTAGGCCAGGCGCGCCCCGAAGGCGGGCGCCTGGGCCGGGGGAATGGCCTCCACCTGGCCGAGAAAAAAGGCGAAGAGGGCCAGATCGGCCTCCTGCCGGCGCAGCGTATCCGGGTCCAGCCGGCTGCGATAATCGTCGAAGACCGTCGCCACGCTGGCGGCATCGGCGGCGGCGGCGGCGCGAGGGTCAATGACGAGGGGTTGCGCCAGTGGCCCTGGCGCGACCAGGGGCGTCTCGTCGGGGTCATGCGCTGGCGGCATGGCGGATCCTTTACATAACGGAAAAGCGGCTTTCCCCGCGCCGCTGCCCGCGGAAGCGCGCGGGAGCGCAACCATCAGGACGATCCCTTGCCTACGGGAAGTATACCAGATCCGGCCCGGCGGCTCTCCGTTGTCAGGGCCATACCTTGCCTATAACCTGCCGCCGGCGATCGATGCGGAGCACCTGAATCTTCGTCAGCCGCCGGGCCGCCGGGCGAATACCGGCTGCACGCGCCGAAACCCCGGGAGCTGCGCCCCTCCGAACCCCTATGGCGGCGCATGCCAATAAATTCCGATTACTCATACTAATCGGAAGTTGTAAGACTCTGGACTCCTGGGGAGCGCCCGTGCCAGATACGGCAATCCAAAATCCAAAATCCAAAATCCAAAATCGCCTCGCCCGGTTGTGGAATGCGTGAAGTCTGGTATGCTTGGGGGCGTGGCGAAACATCCATCCGCAATGCAAGGTTGAACCATGCTCCCTGCCACCGCCGCCGATCTGCTCGCCGCCCAGGAGCACATCCTGTTCGCCCTGCTCTTTGGCTCGTTCGCCAGAGGGCAGGCCGGCCCGTTGAGCGACGTGGACATCGGCATCTCCGTGTCGCGCCCGCTCGATCTGCTGGAGCTTGGGCGGTTGACGGCGGAACTGGAGCGCGCCCTGGGTCGCGAGGTGGACCTGGTTGTTCTGAATGATGCCTTGCAACACAACCCGGCCCTGGCGTACCATGCCGTCGCCGAGGGCGTGGTGCTGTTCTGCCGCGATCAGGAGGCGTGGGTGGATTTCAAAACCCGGGTCTTCCTGGCCTATCTCGACACCGCGTTCCTGCGGGCCATGGTGGCCCGGGCCTTCGAGGAACGCCTGGAGGCGAGGCGATCAGCGGAAGAGGGGGCGTAGCATGCAGGAGCGATTGACGCACGTGGACGCCCACGTCGGCGAGCTCCGGCGCTTCGGGGAGCGCTACGCCAGTGACGATGTGCGCCGCGATCGGCACCTGGAGTGGGCGCTGCGGTACGGTTTGTTGGAGGCGATCCAGATGGTCATTGACATCAGTTGTCACGTTGCCAGCCGGCACAATCTGGGCGCGCCGGCCCACTACGCCGAATGCGTGGATCTGCTGCGCCGCGCCGGGTACCTCGACGAGGAGCTTGCTGGCGCCGTTGCAAGTATGGTCGGCCTGCGCAACCTCCTGGTGCACGAGTATGTCCGGGTCGATCCCGAGCGGCTGTATGCCCTGTTGAGCCGGCTCGACGACTTCCGGCGGTTTATCGCGCAGATCCAACGTTATGTCTAGTCATGGCGAGGGGCAGGGAGGCTCGCCTCCCTGCCCCTCCTTGTTCGTGCAGGGGCGCGGGGAAACCTTGAGGGGCATGCTGACCACTGAGCTGTTGGTCCCTCCTTGTTCGTGCAGGGGCGCGGGGAAACCCGGTTTCCCCGCGCCCGCGTCCTTACCCCTCCCAGCCGGCGCCGGGAACCCAGCGGGTCGCGCCGGTCCCCTCGGGGTCGAGCGCGAAGAGCCGCAGCCAGCCATTCTCCACCAGGTCGCGCACGACGGCGTGTTGCTGCATCACCGCCTCGATGCGCTCGCGCGGGGCCTCGACCACCACCTGCAGGCGCATCGGCTCGTGGTACCAGCGCCCGTCCGGCCCCTGCACCGACTGCAACGCCAGGCCCGTTCGCAGGTCGCCGCCGTTGCCCAGCACCACGCCCAGCGTCCCGACGCGGTTGTGGATGGTCTTGGTGCCGCAGCCGAAGTAGGCGTTGTCCACGGTGGAGCCGAAGTACTGCAGGTTGATCCACGAGGCCACCACCACCGGCGCGGTGAGGATCAGGGTCAGGATGGAGTTATCGGGGTCGGTGGTCCAGTCGTACTCGTGGAGGAAGGCGCGCCCCTCCAGACACACGCCGCGGGTGCGGGCGCGCCGCGCGGCGATGAAGGCGGCGTTGCGCGCCAGCGCCCACTCGGGGCGGACCTCCGACCAGTCGCGGGCGCGGCGGCGGATCTGGCGGCTGATCAGTTCCGGGTCGCCCTGGCCGATGCCGAGGGCCCGGGCGCGCTCCAGGCGGGTGGCGACCGCCGCCTCGCTCAGCCAGGCGCGCAACTGCTCCAGGTCCGACTGGTGGCTGGCGGGGACGCGGTCAGTGTCGAGCAGCCGCACCTCGTCGGTGCTGGTGTCGTGGACGCCGGCGACGAAGCAGGTATCCTCCGGCACGGCGAAGCCGCGCTCGGGCAGGCGCGCGCGCACCTGGGGGTCGTTGAGCACCGCGGCGGCGATGCGGGCGTTGAGCGCCCCGCCGTGCCCGCCGCAGGCCCCGCAGTCCAGACCGGCCTGGTGGGGGTTGTTTTCGCTGCATCCCTCATGGCCGGCCAGGAGAACAAGGCGGCCGTAGCGCTGGCGCAGGCCCATGTTCTTGAGGATCAGCGCCGCCATGTCGCAGCGTTGCTCGACGGTGAGGCCGCTCATGCCGTTGGAGTCGAGGATGAAGGGAACCTGCCCCTCGTCCTCGCGCGGCGCGGTCAGCCGGGTGAGGGCGTCGCCGATGAGGCCCAGGGCGTAGCCCAGGCCCAGCGTCTCGACGAAGGCGAAGGCCGAGGACGGAGCGGTGGTCAGCTTCTTCAGCGCGCCGCGACCCTCCCAGGCCGGCGCGGGCGCCTGGGCGCGAATGTGCACGGCCGGCTTGAGCAGCACCGGGCAGCGGGCGCTCGACCCGGCGGGCGTCTGCCAGTCGAGGAAGACGGCGAAGAAGCCGGCGAAGCCGAGGGTCT
>DAOUDA010000041.1:0-41870 GCA_034431835.1 Chloroflexaceae bacterium
GCCGCGCCGCCGCCGCTGCGGCCAGCGGCGACGCCGCCGGCGCGGCCAGGCTCCTCCAGATCGTTGCGGCCCGCCTGCGCGACCTGGGCGAACACGAACTGGCCCAGGCCGCCCTGCACGAAGCGGACGCCCTCGCCGCTACCGGACGCGACAGCGGCCCCGGCGCCCGCGAGTTGACCTACGCCACCCGGCGCCTGGGGTGAACATCATGTAACCGGTTATTGCTCTAGCGTCGCACAAACTGAAGGTGCCGCAGGGGTGCAGGGAGGGCAGCCCCTCCCTGAAAACCCTGCTTCCCTGGTAAAGTGTCCTGTTACGAAGGCACTACCGCTACGCTGTCACGTTGCGCCTGGCAGAGGCCGCAGGCTTCCGAAGATCGTCATCCGGGGCATCAGAACACCCCCTGCTCCTCTCCTGCCCGCGAGAGAGGGGCAGGAGGTGTTCTCAGGTGTAGGGTTTTCCGGCGCATCCTCGCGTCGCATTCGCCATCTGGGGCATTGGAATGCCGGAAACCCCTTCCCCCTCAAAAAACCCTACACCTGAGAAGCAGAGGGAGAGGGCCGTAAGCGCATTGGGTTGCCGAAAACCCTGCACCTGAGAAGGGAGGCTGGGAGGAAGGATAGAAGTGCAAGGAAGCGTAAGAGTTCACACTTCTCGCTGGGAGCGAGGGCAGCTTGCCCTCGTATCGTGCAACGAGGGCGGGACGCCCTCGCTCCCAGGAGATGGGTTACCCCAGGTGTGAACAGTGACAAGGAAACTTACTTTACAGACCGATCAGTGACCACAGGGCCACCAGGCCGAATCCCAGGATGATCAGGCCCGCACCGCGGTTGATCCAGCGCAGTGCCGCGGGCGTCAGACGTGATCGTAGCAGCCCCGCGGCGCCGCTGAGCGTCAGCCACCACAGGGCCGAACCGGCGGCTACCCCCGTCGCCAGCAGCAACCCCTCGCCGTAGCCGTGGGCCGCGCCGCCCGCGCCGAGGCCGGCGAAGATCGCCGCGAAGGCGATGATCGTTGCCGGGTTGGTGAGGGTCAGGAGAAGGATTGAGGTGTAGGCGCGCAGCAACCCCCGCGCCGAACCCGCCGCGGGCCGCGCGGCGGCGGGCCGGGCGCGCAGGGTGCGCAGCCCCAGGTAGCAGAGGAACAGCCCGCCCAGCAGGCGCGTCCAGAAACTGATCCCCACCAGCGCGCCGGTCAGCGCCGTCAGCCCCAGCACGGCAATCGTTCCGTAGATCAGATCGGCCGTTGCCGCGCCCAGCCCCGAGACAAAACCCGTCATGCGCCCGTCCCGCAGGGTGCGATTGATGCACAGCACGCCGATCGGCCCGACCGGGGCGGCGATCGCCAGGCCGATCACGACGCCGCGGGCGAAGAGTCCTGGTTCCATAGAGTACGTCCTGTTGGGAGAGGCGTAGCAAGGCGCAGCCTTCCTGCGAACCCCGGTTTCCGCCCACGGCGAGCGGTGCCTTCCGCGCCTGAGAGGCTTTCCTATGCCCCTGCGCGGGGCCGCGCGTCCGGCGTCCCGGTCCCGGCGGGCGTCACCCGCCGGACACCTCGGCCTCCCTGAGGGTGGCGGATTGCACCTGAGCGGCGTCCGATTCGTCATTGGCAAGGCGTTCCACTTCAATCGTGCGGGCCATGCGCCGGTCGAGGGGGTAACTGGCGCTGCCGAGACGGATGGTCAGCGGGCCGTCGAACGGGGCGCTGGCGGTCACTTCAACCCGCGCCCCGGGCACCAACCCCAGATCGGCCAGGTAACGCAGGCGCTCGCCACTCTGATCACGCACGCGCACGATGCGCCCCCGCTCGCTGACGGCCAGATCGGCGAGGCGCGTGCCGGCGGAGGCGGGGAGCGTGCCCTCGATGGTGGGAATCGGGTCGCCGTGGGGATCAAAGGCGGGGTTGCCCAGGTGCTCGGCGATGCGCGCCTCCAGCTTCTCGCTGATGTGGTGCTCGAGCCGCTCGGCCTCCTCGTGCACCTCGTCCCAGCTATACCCGAGGGCCTCGACCAGGTAGAGTTCCAGCAGGCGGTGATGGCGGATCACCTCCAGGGCAATGCGTTCCCCGGCCGGGGTGAGCATCACCCCCTGGTAGGGCGTATGTTGCACCAGGTTCATCTCGGCGAGCTTCTTGATCATCCCGGTGACCGAACCGGGTTTCGAGCCACGCTGTTCGCCGAGCAGCGAGGTGGTGACCACGCCATGCTGCTGCTGCAGCGTGTAGATGGCCTTCAGGTAATCCTCGATGGCGGGCGTGACGCGACCGTGTTCCTCTGAGTCGGGCATCAGAGCGCTCTCTTTCTGCGGACGAGCCGGCCCCGGGTTGCTTCGCGGTCAGAACAACTTTATCATACCCCTGCGCATCGTCGCAACCACCGTTGCGAGGGTAATACCGCCATGCTATGCTGATGTGAAGCTCATCGGCTGCAGGGCGACCCTCAGAGGCGCCCTGCCTCTACTTTGTCACTGGCCGCATCTTCCGCTACGAGAAGGTTTGGAAGGGCTACACCCATCCAGGCTTTCCTTCCTGGCGGTGCGCCGCTTCGCCGCGCCTCGCCAGGAAGGAAAAGATCATCGGGGGCCGCAGGCTCCCGCAACCCCCGCCAGGCGCAAAGTGACACAGTAGAGCTACAGAGACCTGGCTGTTCCACTCCGAATGAAGGCCATCAGATAGCTTTGGAAGGGAACCATGACCATCACCGATCGGATGCTCACCGGAGCGATTGCCAACAACCCGGCCAACTACGCCGGCGATGGCGAGTGGCGTTACTCCATCCCCCATCGTGCCCTCTACTTCACCAGGGCCTCCGAACCCGATCCCCGGGATGCCGAACCCTACTTCGCGCTCCCCTCGCTCAACCCCGACGGCTCGCAGCGTATGGAGCATGCCTTCCGGCAGTTCATCAGGCGGCGCTGGCCGCCGAGCCGGCAGCGCGAGTTGGAGCGCTTCGCCGAAAAGCGGGGGTGGCACCTGGCGATGGAACTGAAGTATGGCGGCGGCGCGCTGGAGGATCACGAGGCCGAGGAATGGCAGTACGTGGTCAACCGCGAACTCCAGCGCCTCGCTGCGCAGGTGCGGGCAAAGATCGCCGAGATCGAGGGCGGCGCGTGATCGGTGGCGGCAGGGAGCGGGCGCCTGGTCTGTTAGGCACGTTCTTGTGTGTCCCCCTACCGGGGTGCGACCTTGCATGGAGTGGTGCAACAGGCGCCTTGCTGGTTCGGTCCCTGGATCGCTTGAACAATCCCAAACGGCGACGCACGAACCTGCGAATGGTTTTTGCGATGGCAATAGCCTCACGCGCCTCGTCCAGCGTTGGTTCATTGCCGGGATAGCGCGCTGCTACGGCGTACTGTGAGAGGAGCGTCAGGTCGCGAGGAGACAAACTGGTCGCTATCCCTGCCTGTTCACAAAGTGTGTTGAGTGTAGGCAGGTCATGGGTTTTGGGGAATACCACCGCGTTGGCAGGGAGCAGGGCTTTCATAAACTTCTCACCGCTTTGTTGCGCATGAAAACATATCGCAACGGCGGGCGGGTGTTTGCGCCGCATCAGGGAAACTGCCACCTGCCAGTCTTCTTCGGCATAGCGTGACCATTCCAGAGGATCATTTACGCTCATAGAGGACGTATCCTTTGTCAAGAATGTCGCGCAAGAACAGGTTATGAGGCAATTCTTCCTCCAGTTCACGCGGTGTCTTGATGAGGATGTCCACCGGAAAAGGGCGCGGGTATAGCAAGAGCGAGACGGTCACAACCCGTTCGCGAGGCGGCAGGTCTGTATCCCAAATGACCAGCAGATCCACGTCGCTGTCAGGTGTGGGCGTACCGTAGGCGTATGAGCCGAAGAGAACGATCTTCTCGGGGTTGATCTCATGGACGATCTTCTCGATCGCGGCTGGAAGCGTCTCGGCTACGGGGGGCAGGCCGCGCGGGGCGAGGTCAGAGGGGAACGGAATGGCAAGGTTCATCGAGGGTGGCCTTTCGATGATCGTGCAAGCGCAGGAAAGCTGCAAAAGACACGAGGCCTTGCGACGAGGACCTTACTGGAAAGCCCCTCCAGGTTCCGCTGCCGCGAAGCGTCGCAGCTGCGTATAGGCAAACCCCAACAGCCGGTAGGTGGCGCTGGCGGTGATCCGGCAGGGGCCATTGGGTACGGCGCTCAAGGGGATCTCGGCTTCCAGCGCCTCGCCATCGGTAGTGGCGCTGCCGTAACCGTCCCCCAGTTCCACATCGAAGATGATACTGACGGGCCGCGCCCCCGGGCCATACGACCAGGCGATGGTCGCGTAGAAGGGGCCAGGGCCGCTGATCGCTGTCAGGCGCGCTTGGCGCACCCGCCCCGGCAGCAGGGCGGCGCCCGCCAGCCAGAGGCCGCCGGCGAGCAGCGCCAGGCGCCAGAGCCGTGTGCCGCTGAGCGTATTGCGCATGATACGGGCCTCCAGGCGTGCAACCCGAAGGGTTGCGCTGCCGCAGGTGGGCCGGGATCGCGAGAACTTCGGGTTCCCCCGGCTCACCTGCATCAATGGTGGCGAACCGCGTCCGGCTCGCTGATCAGCGCGGGGGCCTCGCGATAGCGCCCCCGGAGATCGTTGAGGCGCACGCTGAACACATCACGCAGATTGCGGACCGAATCGCGCACCGGGTTCACCTTGGTCTCGGCGCCATAGTGCCAGCGCACGGGCACCTCGGCGATGCGGTAGCCGCGTTTGCGCGCCAGGAACAACACCTCAACATCGTAGGCGGTCACCGCGGCGCCACGTACCACCGGCGCATCGTCGCCATAGATCCGCACGCGCTGAAACAGATCGCGGGCCACCTCGCGGCGCATCGCCTTGAAGCCGCACTGAGTATCGTTGATGCCCCGCAGGGCCACCAGGCGAATGATCCAGTTGAAGACCCGGCCCATCACGTGGCGATACCAGGGCTCGCCTTCGCGAGTTGCGCCGATCCCCTCCCGCGAGCCGATCACCACATCATAGCCGCTGGCGAAGAAGCCCTCGAACTTCACCCACTCCTCGATCGGCACGGCAAGATCGGCGTCGCACAGCAGCACATAGGCACCGCTGGCCGCCAGTGCGCCCGCCCGCACGGCAAAGCCCTTGCCGCGATGCTCGCGGCGCAGCACCTGAACATCCGGGTGGACCGCGGCCACAGCGGCGGTGTGGTCATCGCTTCCATCGTCCACCACGATCACTTCGCCGGCGAAGGGTTGGGCCGCCAGATAGGCGCGCACCTGCTGGAGGGTGGCGGGGAGACGGCGCTCCTCGTTGTAGGCCGGAATGACAATCGAAAGGTAGATTGGCTCGTCGGATTTCAGCATGAGTGTCATGGCCGCAATCTAGCTATGGCGCCAGGCAAAGCGTCTCATCGGGTTGGAGACGCCGGCGTTTACGGAGAAAGAGGGGCAGGGCGCGCAGCGCGGCCAGTTGGCCCCGCAGCCGGGCGCGGGCGGCTGGCTCGCGGATATGGCGCAGGCTATGGAGCGCGAAACGCGCCTGTGAGGCCAGCAGCGCCGGCCAGTAGCGCCGGGCCAGTGGCGCGGGCATGTTCTTGGCCCACACCAGGGCGAAATTGCGGCCGCAGTAGTAACTCGCCAGTGTTCCGCCGCCGGTGGCGCTGAGGCGATGATAGACCACCGCCGTAGGAACGAAGATCGTCCGCATCCCCCGCCGTCGCGCCCGCAGGTTCAGATCCACATCTTCACAGTACATGCCCAGATCCTCGTCGAACACCCTGCCGTCCTCCGCCAGAGCTTCCAGGGCCGCGCGGCGATAGGCCGCGGCGCCGGCGCAGGGGCCGAACACCTCCGTGACCGCGTCATACTGGCCGCGGTCGCGCTCCCACACCCCCCGGCTGCCCGGTTCGCCGTCGGGCCGGTAAAAGTCGCCGGCCGAGTGCAGATAGTCGCGCCGATCGAACAGGAGCAACTTGCTGGCGGCGAAGGCGTAGGCCGGGTAGCGCTCCAGGGCGCCGATCAACTGTTCGAGCCAGGCCGGATGGGCCTCGGTGTCGTTGTTCAGCAGCGCCACGAAGGGCCGCCGTGTGGCGGCGATGCCCGCGTTCACCGCGGCGGCCAGGCCCCGGTTACGCGGCAGGGCCACGACCTGGACCTCGGGGTAGCGTGCGGCAAGCAGGGCCTGCGAGTCATCGGTGCTGCCGTCGTCCACCACCGTTACAAGTACATCGCGGCGAGTCTGCGCCCGCAGCGCGTCGAGGCAGGTGGGCAGCAGCGCCGCTCCATTGTAATTCGGAACAATTACATCAATCATACCGCGGCCAGCGTGGCGAGGTAGGCGGCGACGGCCTCCTCCCAGGGGCGCAGGGTCAGCCCGATCGCCGCCCCGGCATGGTTCGCAAGGGGTGTGTAGGGCGGCGGCGTGCTATCGCGGGGGAAATCGGCCAGTTTAATCGGCGTCACCGGTGTGGTCAGACCGGCCAGGTGCAGTACCGTCTGGGCCAGTTCGTAGCGCGAGCAGGCCCCGGCGTTGACCAGGTGGTAGGTGCCGAAGAAATCCGTGGCAATGAGCGTCGCTACCGCCTCGGCCACATCGGGAGCGTAGGTGGGACTACCCACCTCATCATCTACCATTCGCAGGCCCGTGGCAGGGGGATGCTCGGCCAGGCGCAGCACGGTGCGCACGAAGTTGCGCTCCCCGCCGAAGAGCCAGGCCACGCGCACAATATAAAAACTGTCCAGCAATTCCCGTACCGCCTGCTCGCCGGCCCATTTGGAGCGCCCGTAGGCATTGATCGGTCGGGGCGCGTCGTACTCGGCGTAGGGGCGTCCGGCATCGCCGGGGAAGACCTCATTGGTGCTGATATAGACCATGGGCGCATTCAGCCGGCGGCAGGCCAGGGCGACATAGCGTGTGCCCAACCCGTTCACCCGGTAAGCCAGATCGGGGTCGCGGGCGCAGCCGTCCACATTGGTATACGCGGCAGCGTGGATAACCAGATCGGCGCCGGTGGCGACGATCTGGTCAACGGTGGTGGGCGAACTCAGTTCGAGTTGCTCGTGACCAAGAGGAACCAGTTCGTAAGCCGGGGCCAGGGCGGCGCACAGGGCGCGCCCCAGTTGCCCGCGGGCGCCGGTGATGGCGATCCGCACGATAGGTACTCCTTGCCTGGCTGGCGCCGCGGCGCATGCGCCGGGCGGGTCTCAGAGTGGAAGAGTAGCAGAAGGGCGGGGAGGCGTCAACCTGCATGAGGGTGCGACGAAACGGCTTGCACGCTCCCCCGCGCGCAGCAGCGGATGGGGAGGAGTTCCGTCGAACCGCCAGCAACGATGGTCAGAAACCGATCCCCGTCCTCACCGCGCCGTGGCGGAACGTTCGTCCGGCCGGGCAGACCGGGCGCAGCCGGTGAAGACACCGTAACCGGCGCGGAACAGCTTTTTACCGTTTCTAACCAGCGAAGGATGTACCCTTCATAACGTGGGAAAAGAGCGCCGGTATGGCGCATCCCTTGCAATTCCAGGCGACCGGTTCGCGCATCAGGAGCACGCCGACAGCCTGCCGATGCGCCGCACCCGATCTGGAATCGCGCTAGAGCGGCCCGACTCGCCCGCGGGCGAGTTGCACCAGGGCCAGCAGTTCTTCATCAGACGGGCTGCCGCCGTGCTGTTCCCACCAGCGCCGGTACCAGCGCAGATTTTCGGTAAAAGCCGCCAGCACCTCCTCACGGGTCAGAGGAGGAACCTTCTGGCGGAGCGCCTCCATTGCCTCGTTGCGGTCGCTATCGCTCAGTTCGGCGATCGAGTCGAGAATGCGTTCGGCGCGCAGGAGAAACAGTTCGCGCTCGATGGTCGGGAACTGATCGCCAATTTTACGGATATTGCCCAGGTAGCAGATGGTGCGCTGGCGAGGCGCGCCTTGCTCGTCGCGATAGCTTTCAACCAGATAGGCGTCGTAGAAACTGGTATCAGCGCTCAGCAAGTTCTTATGGCGTCGGACGACCCAGCGGATGTACATGGCCCGACTCCGTGCTCGCAGTGGCTTCCAGTATAGCACAGGACGTAATTATTTTGAATATATGAAAGACAGAACTGTCAGGCAATTCGAGTGGCGCGATCCGGTCCTGAGGTAATATTGTTACGTATGACGCAAGTTATTTGGGCCGATAAGGAACCCGCGGGGCCGTTGTGGTGGCAAATTAATTGCTTATTGGAAGTAACGATTGCTCCTGGAACTGTATGTCATAGCTTCTCACTGGCCAGTTTGCATCGCTCGTCGAGGGTTCAGTTACGATTCATGTCATAAAAACAACACGGTAAGATATCGAGGTTTTGCACAAAAATTGCAAATGTTGCGACCCTTTTTACCATATGCTATACTCAGGCCATCGTACCGTTCTTGCCGCTACCTTGCCAGTGGAACTGCACCTTCCCCTTGTCCCAGCCGCGCGATGGGCGCCAGCGCCGGTGATTCTTCCAGGAGGCGCGAGCCTCAAGCTGGTGGAAATATTCAGTATTCGCTCAATGTATTCTTGTAGTTCCTAGCCTGTACTACATCCTCCGGCCCCCGTGCCCTGTTGCAGAAAGGGGAAGCGTGTATGGCCCTCCTGCGTCTCCTGGTCAAGACCATCCGCCTGTCCATCATGAGGATCGGGGCGGGGTGGATGTTCGCCCTGCTGACGTTCAACTTTAACCGGATCACTATTGCCGACCTGGGCGCCATCGCGGTGATCGTCACCTCGTTGATCGGCATGCACCATTTCATCTCCTTCTTCCAGGTCTACTGGGGGCGCCTGGCCGATCGCTACCCGGTTTTTGGCTATCGCCGCACGCCCTATTTCCTCCTCAGCGCCCTGGTGGCCTCGTCGGTCTTTCTCTTCCTGCCCTCGATCGCCATCGGCCTGGGGCAGCGCGATCTCCTCGCCACGATCGAGGCCTTCCTCTTCATCGGGGTGTTCGGCGTAGCGATGGCGATGAACGGCAGTTCCTCCAACGCCTTGATGGCCGAGGTGACCACCGAGAAGGAACGGGGCTTTGTGGTGGCGGTGATCTGGGCCACGGTGATCATCAGCGGGATCGTCTCGGCCGGGGTCTCGCGGGTCATGATGCCGGTGTATTCCCCCGAGGCCATGCAGCAACTCTACAACCTGACGCCGATTGTGGTCATGGTGACGGCCCTGCTCGGGGTGATCGGCATGGAGCGCCGCATCAGCAAGGCGCAGCACGCCGCCATTCTGGCCGAGCAACCTGCTGAGGCGGCCTCGCCCCTCGGCACCTTCCGCGTGGCGCGGCAGTTGATGGTCTCCAATCGCCACGTGCGCGGCTTCTTCTTCTTCGTGCTCCTTGGCATTCTGGGGATTTTCCTCCAGGACGCCATCCTGGAACCGTTCGGCGCCGAAGTGTTCGGCATGACCCAGGCCCAGACGGCGAGTTTCCAGCAGGCATGGGGCGCAGGGGCGCTGCTCGGTATGATCGCCATCGGCATTTTGTGTAGCGTGTTTGCCATCCCCAGGAAGTTGATCGCCACCATCGGCGGCCTGGGGGTTGTCGGCAGTCTGGTCACCATCGCCTTCTCGGCCTTTGCCCACCGTCCGGAGTTGATCCTGCCCAGCCTGATTGTGATGGGTCTCGGCATTGGCCTGTTCGATGTGGGCGCGCTCTCCATGATGATGGATATGACCATCGAAGGGCAGGTGGGCCTGTACATGGGCATCTGGGGCATGGCCCAGGGCTTCGGCAATGGCTTCGCCAATGTGCTCAGCGGCGCGTTCCATACCATCTTTATCGAGATCGCGGGGATGACCCCCACCGTGGCCTATGGAGTGATCTTCGGCTTCGAGGCGCTGATGATGGGCATGGCGATTGTCATCCTGCGTGGCATCAGCGTACAGGAGTTCAAGGGCCTGACCCGCCAGGAGATTGGCGCCGTGCTGGCCATGGATACGGCGGGCTAGCGCGGTTCCGTCTCCAAGCGCATCCAGACCGCGACCTTTCGGAAAGATGTCCACGTGGGCGGGCCGCGCGCTCGCCCGCCGGAGTCAATGGCGATGATGTATACACCAGAACAGTTGCGGCGACGTGAGGCCTCACGCTGGACGCGGGTGCAGATCATTCTGGCCCCCATCCAGTTTGTCGCCTTTATCATCAGCTTCGCCCTGGTGATCCGCTATCTCATGACCGGCGAGGGGTACTGGATCGCCACCATCAGTATCTGGATCAAAATCGCGCTCATCTGGGCATTGACGATCACCGGGATGCTCTGGGAGCACGATATGTTCGATCACTACTTCATGGCCAGGGAGTTCTTCTGGGAGGATCTCGGCAACCTGATCGCCATCATCACCCACAACCTGTACTTCGTTGCCCGCTGGCTGGGCGCGAGCAATGAAACGGTGATGTGGGTGATGGTCTTTGCTTATGTGACCTACCTCTTCAACGCCGGTCAGTTCGTGGCGCGAGGCATTCGCTCGGCGCGGCAGCGCCGCGCCCTGGCCACGCAGGCCGTGAGCCTTGGTACGTCCGGACAGGATTGACGCGAACGCCGCGGCGCCTCCAGCGCCGTGGCCGCGATGCTGCCGGCAGGTTCCTTTGCGGCGAGCCGGGCGCCCTTTCCGCCGCCCGCTCGCGACCTAGAAAGCGATACCGGTATGCCGATCAAGTCACGCGCCGTGGTGATCCCGCGCCGCAACACGGTCGAATTGCGCACCGTGCAGGTGCTGGAGCCGCGGGCCGGCGATGTGTTGATCCGCACCGCCTTTACCTCGATCAGCGCCGGCACGGAACGGATGTTGCTCGATGGACGGATGCCCCACCCCGCCCTGCTCTTCCCCGTGGTGCCCGGTTATGAGACGGTGGGCCAGGTGGTCCAGGTTGGGGCGAAGGCGCCCCAGTCCTTGCTCGGCCAGTGGGTCTATGTGGGCGGCGCCCGCTGCTTCCGGGGCGTCAATCCGGCCTGGGGCGGCCAGAGCGAGTATATCAGCGCCGAGGCCGATCGGGTTGTGCCCCTCGGCGCGATTGACCCCGCCACTGGCGTGATCCTGGCCCTGGCCGCAACCGCCCTCCACGGCGTTCACGTGGCCAGTGTCCAGCGCTCGGATCGCGTCCTCGTTCTCGGCCAGGGCATCGTTGGCCAGCTTGCCGCCCGCCTCGCCAGGATCCAGGGGGCCCAGTTCGTGGCCGTCGCCGACCGCGTGGCCGTCCGGCTCCAGGCCTCGCAGGCCGATCAGGTCATTGATGTCACCCGCGAATCGCTCGATGAGGCCATTCCCGACGCTAATATCAATGTGCTGATCGAAGCTACCGGTTCGATGCCGGCGCTCTCCGGCGCACTGCCCCTGCTGGCTAACCATGGCCGGGTGTTGCTGCTTGGCTACTACGACCATATTGATATTCCCTACGCCCCGGTCTTTATGCGCGAGGCCCAGGTGCTGGTGGCCCGCGAGTGGGCCTTTGGCCCCGATGGCGACCTGCCCCGCGTGCGCGATCTGATCGCCTCGGGCGAGCTTGATGTGCGCGGGCTGTTCACCCACCGCGTGCCTCTCGATCGCATCCAGGCCGCCTATCGCCTTGCCCTGGAGGATCCCAGTTGCCTCAAGCTGGTGATTGAGTGGCCCCGCGACGGCAATGGTGTCGTCGCGTCGTGAGTACGTGGGGAAGCGAGGTTGCGATGCCCGCGAATCTCAAACCCGCCCCGTCCGGTGCCGCGCGTATGCTGGCGGTCTATGGCAAAGGGGGCATGGGTAAGTCGTTCTTCACCACCAACCTGGTGAGCAAGCTGGCGCTGCTCGGCCATCGCGTGCTGCAACTCGGGTGCGACCCGAAACACGACAGTTGCAACGCGCTCTTCGGCGGCGTGAGCCTGCCCACCCTCGGTGATGTGTGGCGCGCCTTTAAGGAGGCCGGTCGCGAGGAGGAGCTTCAGTCCCGGCATGTGATCTTTAAGACCCGGATCATGGGCGGGGCGACGGTGTATGGTTGCGAGATCGGTGGCCCTGAGGTGGGGCGCGGTTGCGGCGGTCGCGGCATCACCTTTGGCTTCGATCTGCTCGAGAAGCTGGGCCTCAGCCAGTGGGCCCTGGACTATGTGGTCATGGACTTCCTGGGCGATGTGGTCTGCGGCGGTTTCGCCACCCCGCTCTCGCGCTCACTGGCCGAGGAGGTGATTATCCTCTGCGGTAATGACCGCCAGAGTCTCTACGCGGCCAATAATATCGCCAGCGCCGCCAAATACTTCGCCAGTATGGGCGGCCGCACCCGCCTGGTGGGCCTGGTGGTGAACCGCGATGATGGCTCCGGTGTGGCCGCCCGCTTCGCCGAACGGATCAATCTCCCGGTGCTGGCCAGCATCCCCCTCGACCGCACCGTGCGCGAACTGGCCGACGCCTGCAAACTGGCCCTCACCGAGCCGCAGTTCGACGCGATCTTCGAGCGCCTGGCGCAGCAGATCGTTGCCCGCGCCACCCCGCCGGTGGAGATGGAGGCCGTGCGGCCCCTTGAGTACCGTGAGTTCCTCAGCGTCTTTGGCGCCGATGAACCCGATATCGTCCCCGAAGGCGCCTGCGCCGAGGAACTCTTCGGCGGCCACGCGGCCCCGGCCGTGCCGGTGCTCGAATTGGAGTTGATGAGCCGCGCCGTGGGCGATCAACCCGAACTCGATCCGGCCGCGCGCCGGGTGGTTAAACGTCTGCTGAAGGATCTGGGCATGTATGTCACCGAGGCCAGCCAGGATCCCCGTAAGGGCCTGACCCTCACCGTTGATGGCCATACCACCATCTGCTTCGGCGATGAGCGCGAACTGGATAGCAAGGTGGCCATTCTGGCCGCCCTGCAGAAGTCCGGCGAGCCGTTTCGCTACGTCGATCTGCGACGGCCCGCCAGTCCGGTGTACCGGTAAGATGGGTTTCGGATCCGGGCCTTCCAGGGTGACCGTTGCTCCACGGTCCCTCATCACCGGTCCGTAGAGGTGTGGAGCAACGGTAACGTAGGAACGGCCGCCCCCGAACTGTGAAGCGAGGTGTTGCAATGAAGGTGCGGACACCCTCCACAACGGCCCTGACCGAGTATCGTCTGGCGCCCTGGCATTTGCGCCTGCGCTGGTGGTTCGCGGCACGCTTCTGGTGCTGGTGCCGCAGCTTTGAGGAGCTCGGCGCGGAGACGCCTGAACAGGTGAACCCTTACTGGCATCGCTAGGAAACGTCTTGCTGGTTGTTAACCCCTGAGCCGATGTGTGGTACAATACAAAAGGGAAAGTTCACCTCGGTTCAAAAAGTTGCGCGAAGTGATATGGCGTCCTTCGTCGCGGGAGCTAGACAGGAGTAGCGCCATGACCGAGACGTACGCTCAGGCTACTCAGATGATCGGGCCGCTTACCCCGGCGCTGTTATGTTGGGCCTGCCTGATCATTACCGTGCTCGCGCTGGGCCTGACGTTCCTCTGGACCAACCTTACCGCCTATGCCCGCCGCCTGCCAAACGGCCAGCGGCAGCCGACCGTCGGTTCGATGCCCGAGAAGCCTAAAGCTCGCTGAGGCGCCAGTAGAGCTCAGGTTTTTGACCGGCGCCTGATTGCCTGAATACTGGCCCGCCGCCCCGCGCGACGAGCTATGCTGGGAGGGCCCGCCGGAGGGAAGCACCCTCCCCGGGGTGGCTCTCCTTCTTTTTTTCTGATATCGAAAGTCGCGCCCCTATGGCAACAGAGACAGAGACGCTCGCGCCCCGTCCCGCCGAGAATGGCGCCACGCCTGTACCACAGGGTCCCGTGCCGCCCTACCCGTTTGTCGCGATTGTCGGTCAGGCCGAGTTGAAGCTGGGGTTGATCCTCTGTGTGGTCAATCCGACTATCGGCGGCGTTATGGTGATGGGCCATCGTGGTACGGCCAAGTCAACCGCCGTGCGCGCCCTCGCCGCCATGCTCCCGCCGATCAAGGCGGTGGCCGGCTGCCCCTACTCCTGCGCGCCCGAGGCCGATGGCTTCTGCGAGCATACCCGCGCCCACGAGTCGCCCAATGGCAAGGCGCAGCCGCGCAAGCCCCGGGCAATTACCATCCCCGTGCCGGTGGTGGATCTGCCCCTCGGCGCCACCGAGGACCGCGTCTGCGGCACCCTGGATATCGAGCGCGCCCTGACCCAGGGGGTCCAGGCTTTTGCCCCCGGTCTCCTCGCCCGCGCCAATCGCGGCTTCCTGTACATTGATGAGGTGAACCTGCTGGAGGACCATCTGGTTGATGTGCTCCTCGATGTGGCCGCCAGCGGCGTCAATGTGGTCGAGCGCGAGGGGATCTCTATCCGCCACCCGGCCCGCTTCGTGCTGGTTGGCTCCGGCAATCCCGAAGAGGGCGATCTGCGCCCCCAGTTGCTCGATCGCTTCGGCCTCCACGCCCGCATCGTCACTATTACCAATGTGGACGAGCGGGTGGAGATCGTCAAGCGCCGCCGCGCCTACGATGCCGATCCGTTCGCCTTTGCCGCCGCCTGGGAAAAGGAGACCGCGCGCCTGCAGCGCAAGATCAAGCAGGCCCAGAAACGCCTTCCCGAGGTGCAACTCCCCGATCCGGTGCTCTACAAAATCGCCGAGTTGTGCGTCAAACTGGAGGTGGATGGGCACCGCGGCGAGTTGACCCTCAGCCGCGCCGCCACCGCCCTGGCCGCCTTCGAGGGGCGCAATGAGGTGCGCGTCGAGGACGTGCGCCGCATCGCCATTCTTGCCCTACGCCATCGCCTGCGCAAGGACCCCCTCGAAACCCAGGACGACGCGACGCGCATCGAGCGGGCCGTTGAAGAGGTGCTGGCGTGACCCCGGCGGTGTTGCCCTTCTCTGCCCTGGTTGGTCTGGACGCGGGGCGCCAGGCGCTCCTGCTGCTCGCGGTTGACCCTGGTCTCGGCGGGGTGGTGATCGCCGCGGGCGTGGGCACCGGCAAGAGCACCCTGGTGCGCGCCTTCGCCCGTCTGCTTGCCGGCGGCGCTTCCGGGCCGGCGCCGATCCACGGCGGGCTGGTTGAGTTGCCCGTTGGCGTCACCGAGGACCGTCTCCTCGGCGGGCTCGACCTGGAGGCGACCCTGGCGCGGGGCGAGCGCGTCCACCGGAGCGGGTTGCTGGCCCGCGCCCACGGCGGCCTGCTGTACGCCGATGGGGTCAATCTGCTCGATGATAGTACCGTCAACCATCTGCTGGCGGCCCTCGACAGCGGCCTGGTGCGCGTGGAACGCGATGGTCTCAGTCTGGTCGAACCGGCCCGCTTCGCGCTGATCGCCACCTACGACCCTGCCGAAGGGCCGCCGCGCCGCCACCTGCTCGACCGCGTCGGCCTGATCGTCGCCCCGGTGTCGCAGGCGCCCGGTCACGCCCGCGCCGAGGTGGTGCGTCGCAACCTGCTGGTGGATCGGGCGCGACTGGTCGCGGCGGCCCGCCGCAACCACGGCGCGGAGCACGGTGAAGGGATGGGCGAGGAATGGGCCGATGAGGATGCCATGCTCCACGCCATGATTATGGCCGCCCGCGAGGCCCTGCCCGAGGTGCGCATCAGCGAGGCCCAGATGGTTCAGTTGAGCCAGGCGGCGCTGGCGCTGGGGGTGGAGGGTCACCGGGCCGATATTTTCGCCGTGCGCGCGGCCCTGGCCTCGGCGGCCCTCGCCGGGCGCGACGAGGTGGCTGACGAGGATCTGGAACGGGCGGTGCGCTTCGTGCTGCTACCCCGCGCCACCCGCGTTCCCCAGGCCGCCGAGCAACCACCCCAACCCGAGCAACCCCCGCCGCCGCAGCCTGAGCAGCCGCCCCCCGACGAGCAGCAGCGCAACGACGATGAGGACGAGAGCGAGCAACCGCCTACGCCCCCTGAGGATCTGACGGTCGAGGATCTGATCCTCTCCGCGCTGGATGCCGAGGTGCCCCCCGATGTGCTGGAGACGCCCTTCACCGTGCGTCGGAGCGGTCGCAGCGGCTCGCGGGGCAGCACCTCCGGCACGCGCGGGCGGCACATCCGTTCCGTCCCCGGCCTGCCCTCCCAGGGCCGCCTGGACGTGGTGGCGACCCTGCGCGCCGCCGCGCCCTGGCAGCCGGTGCGCCGCCGCGAGGCCTCCCGCCACCATGGCCACATTCGCCTCAAGGCCGATGATCTGCACATCAAGAAGTACCGGAGCAAGGCCGGGACGCTCTTCTGCTTCGTGGTTGACGCCAGCGGCTCGATGGCCCTCCATCGCATGCGCCAGGCCAAGGGTGCGGTGAACACCTTGCTCCAGCAGGCCTATGTGCATCGCGACCAGGTGGCCCTCCTGGCCTTCCGCGGCGAGTCGGCGGAACTGCTCCTGCCGCCCTCGCAGAGCGTGGAACTGGCCAAGCGCGCCCTCGATGTGCTGCCCACCGGCGGCGGCACCCCCCTGGCTGCCGCGCTCCTGGCAGCCTACCAGGTGGCCGAACAGGCCCGCGCCCGGGGCATCCACCGCACCACCCTGGTGCTGATCACCGACGGGCGGCCCAATGTCCCCCTGCGTCCTGACCCGGCCCACGATAAGCAGCAGCGCCTCGAAGTGGCCCGCACCGAGGTGCAGACCCTCAGCGCGCGCATCCGCGCCGCCGGCATTGGCGCCGTGGTGATCGACACGCAGCGGAGCTTCATCTCTCGCGGCGAGGCCCAGCAACTGGCGGCCTGGCTCGGCGGCCGCTACGTGTACCTGCCCCAGGGCCGCGGCGAGCAGATCGCCCAGGCCGTGCTCGACGCCAGCAGCGAAGCCTAGTGCGATTTTAGATTGCCGATTTTGGATTGCGGATTGGGCGCGGCGCATCTGGACGTGGCCGAGGACCCTGAGCCGTGTGGCTCGCGGCGCTCGCGCCGCCATTGTTACGGGTCCGATCTTTTCGAGAAACGCTATAAAATCCGCAATCCAAAATCCAAAATCTAAAATCAGTAAGGGATGCTCGTCTACATCGCCTACCCTACCAGCCTGACCCTCCAGTCGGCCAACGCTATCCAGACCTACACCACCCTCCGTGAGCTACGCGCCCGGCGCCCCGATACGCTGGCGCTGATCCCCCGCTGGGGCCGCGAGCCGAGCCGCTTCGGCGAGGTTGGCGCCACTCACCTGCCGCGGCCGGCCATCGGCAAGCTCTCGAGACTCTACAAGAGCACACTGCTCTACTACCTGGAGCACAGCGCCTTCGCCCTGATGACCGCGGCCTGGCTCGCGCCCCGGCGCCGGTCGGTCGAGGCCGTGTACGTGCGCCAGGTGATCGCCGCGGCGTGGTGGGCGGGTGTGCTGGGGCCGCGCCTGGGCCTTCCGGTGATCTACGAGGCCCACGATCTTGAAACCCGGAACCCCTCGCGCGCCCGCGAGCCGTGGGCCGAGGGCCTGCTGCACCTGATCGACCGCGTGGCGCTGACGCGCTCCTCGGCGGTGGTGTCGCTGACCGCCGACTTCCGGCGCCTGCTCGCCGCCATCGGCTGGCGCGATCCCGCCGATGTCTTCGTGATCCCCGACGCCTACGATGAGCGCCTGTTCGCGCCCCGCCCGCGCCTGGAGGCCCGCGGCGCGTTGGGGTTGCCCGCGTATGGGCCAATCATCGCCTACGCCGGCATGACCTTCGCCCATCGCTGGCTCGACGGCCTGCTCGCCGCCGTTGCGCGCCTGCGCTCCCGCCATCCGGATCTGCTGCTCGTCCTGGTCGGTGGGCGGCCCGCCGAGCGTGAGGCCCTGGCCCACGAGGCTGCGCGTCTGGGCATCGCCGAGGCCCTGCATCTCGTTCCGCCCCGGCCCCAGGCCGAGGTCGTCACCTATCTGGCCGCCGCTGACGTGCTGGTCATTCCCGACACGGTAACCGACGTGACGGCCTCGCCGCTAAAGCTCTTCGAGTACCTGGCCCTCGGCCAACCCCTGGTCGTGCCGGTCATCCCCGCGCTGCACGAAATCGTGCCTCCTCCACTGTGCCACACCTTTCCCCGCCGCGATCTCGAGGGCCTCACGATGGCCCTCGGCGCCGCCCTGGACGCCGCCCCCGACGACGCAGGCGCGGCAATGCGGCGCGCCATCGCCGCCGGGCACACCTACGGCCGCCGCGCCGAGCGTATTCTCGAGGTCGTGAAGAGCGTGCGCGCCCGCTGCGGTGCGCATAGGTTCGGGGAGAGGTGAACGCTATCCCGAAATCTTCCAGAGGTAGATGCGCCCATCGCGGGCGCCGCTGGCGATGATTGACCCGTTGGGACCGTAGGCGAGACTGGCCACACCCGCGCGATGTTCCAGCGTGGTGGGCAGCGCGGTCCAGTCACTGGTGCGCCACAGGCGAATCAGCCGGTCTTCGCTGGCGGTGGCGAGGAAGCGCCCATCGGGGCTGAAGGCAATCGCGTGGACCGGCCCCTGGTGTCCTCTCAGGCTCTCGATCGGCTTCTGGTCGCGCAGGCGCCACACGCGCGCCTGGTTGCCGCTGCTGGCGACGAGCCAGGTTCCATCGGGGCTGAAGGCGACGCAATTAATAAAGGTGGTTGATCCGCTCAATACGCCCACCAGTTGGGCATCCTCGGGTTGCCAGAGGTACACCGAGCCATCATAGGCCCCGGCGGCGATCAGGCTGTTGTCGGGGCTGAAGGCCAGGCTGTGGATGAAAGGAGATGCCAGGCTGTTAATGATACCGATGCGATCCTTCTCCATCTCGCAGAGGGTGATCGCACTGCCCCAGCCTCCAATTGCCAGATGGCGCCCATCGGGGCTGAAGGCGATGCTCTCGATCGGGCAACCGGGCACGCGCAGCATGCGCAGGAAGGCGCTATCGGCCACCTGCCAGAGCCGCACCGTCTCATCGTCGCTGGCCGTGGCCAGGGTTCCGCCCCTGGGGGCGAAGCGCAGACAGCGGATGCCGCTGGTGTGCCCTTTCAGCGTTGCCAGATGGGTGAAGTCAGCGATGCGCCAGAGACCGGCCGTATGATCATCGTAGCCGGCGGCCAGCAGCGCGCCGCTGGGGCTAAAATCGAGCGAGCGGATGGGGCTGCCAGTGGTGAGCATGCGTAGCAGGGCGCCGATGGGCTTCGCCGTCAACTCCGTGGACGGCCCGGCGACATTGGGGGTGATCGCGCCGGGGTAACTCGTTGCACTGGTGCTCAGGCCTTCAACCGGCGGTCGCGGCTCGGAGGCTGGCGTCTCATCGGGGACCGTGCCGGCTTGTGGGGTTGGCCGGCTGGCCGGCTGGCCGGTCGAACCGGCGCGGGTCGTCGGGGAAGGGCCGCCACGCAAGCGTTGCAAGGCTTCGCGCATCTCTCTGGCGGTCCTCGGGCGCTCGTCGATGGTCACATGCAGGGCCTGTTGCAGCAGTTCCGCGATACCTGCAGGAACGTGGGGCGCCAGATCGCGGATCGGGCGGAGCGGATCGGGCTGTCCGTTGGCCAGTTTTGCCATACGCGACATCGCGTCAACCGGCATGGTGGCCGTTAACAGGTGGTAGATGGTCGCCGCCAGGGCGTAAAGGTCACTCCGAGCATCCGGCTCTCCATCGCGCATCTGTTCGAGGGGCGCGTAGGGTGGCGTAAAGCCGTAGATTTTGCGCGCCTGGTCCTGCGAGGCGGTTGTATCATTCAGATCGACCGAAACCGTCACGCCGCCACGCGCCAGCCCGAAGTCGAGCAGAATAATCTCATAGGTCGCGGTGAGCTTCAGGTTCTTGGGCTTGATATCGCGATGGTAGACGGGAGATGGCCGCGTGTGCAGGTAATGCAGGGCGTCGAGGAGCTGGTCGGCCCAGCGCAGAATGGTGGGCATCGCCTGGGGGGTGGCGAAGCGCGCGCCAAGCCGGGCGAGCTGGTTGCCCAGATCCTCGCCGGGAATGTACTCCATCACCAGGAACTGGCCCTGACCCTCGCTGAAGTGGTCGAGCACCCGTGGCAGGGCCTGATGGCGCAGGCGAGCGAGGATCTGCGCCTCTTGCTGAAAGGCGCGGCGGTAGGCCGGATCGGAAAACAGGGTCTCTTTGAGGGCTACATCGGTGCGTAGCCGCAGATCGCGCGCCCGGTACACGGAGCCCATACCGCCTTTACCGATAGACGCGACGATTTTGTAGCGATTTTGAAGTATCGTGCCAGGCTCAAGCATTGCTTGTCTGCCTTGGCGAGGCCGAGGGGCCTTGCCATTGCTCTCTGGGATCTGTCAGGATTAAGTATAGCCGCAAAGTGCGCTAGAGTGTTACCATTGCCCCCAACGGGTCACACCCGCCACACGCGCGCCGTACCATCGGACGAGGCGCTCACCAGGGCCCGGCCGTCGCTGGCGTAGGCCAGGTGGGTAACGGCCCCGGCGTGCCCGGCGATGACAACCGGCGCATCGGTACGCCGTCGCGTGTCGGGGGCGAGCCGCCAGATGCGGATGGCGCCGTGCCCATCACCGGCGGCCAGGCGCCGCCCGTCGGGGCCAAATGCGAGGCTCACCAGCGGGCCGGTTGCCCCGGTCAGGGTCCAGAGCAGGACGCCATCACTGACCCGCCGGATGTGTACCGTACCCTTCTCGTCGCCCAGGCCCAGCAACGTTCCGTCGTCGCTCAGGCTCAGACTATGGATGCGCCCGTCGCCAGCGGGTAGACACACAGGATCGCTCTCGCCTTCCGCGTCGGCGAGGGGCCAGAGGTAGACATAATTGTCATCAGCGGCAACGGCGATGACCCGGTCGCCAAGGACGATCCGGCGCGGTCGGCCCCGCAGGCCGCGCAGCACGCGCCAGAAGTGGCCGCCAGGCGATGCCGGGGGCGGGTCCAGGCGCCAGAGTTGTACGGTGGCCTCGCCGTCGCTGAGGGCCAGAACCTGCCCGTCGGGCGCGAACGTTGCCAGCGCGCCGCCGAGGTGGGTCTGAAGCAGTTCGCGGCTTTCGCCCGTGTCAAGTTGGCAACGGTGAATCCGCTGATTGCCGGCAACGGTGATCAGGTGCTGTGGGCCGCTGAAAACCACCCCTGTGATGGCCCCCTGATGATCGCCAAGGCGCGTGCGTGGAGCGCCGTTCCCTTCCAGGTGATACACCGAGAGCGACCCGTCGCTGACGCCGATCGCCAGTCGTTCTCCTCCGGGGCCGACGGCCAGGGCTGTCGCGCGCCCGCCGAGCGAGCGCAGGTTGGCGAGTTGGACGCCATTGGCGACGCGCCAGGTCATCAGGCACCCATCCTCGGCAAGGCTGGCCAGGGTCGCGCCCTCGGGGCCGAAGGCCACGCCGGCGATCGGCCCGCCGTGTCCCTGAAGCGCGCGCAGGCAGGCGCCGGTATGCACGCTCCACAGACGCACCTGATGATCCGCCGCGCCGGTGGCCAGCAGCGCGCCATCGGGGCTGAAGGCCAGCGTTTCAACGGCGCCCGCATGGCCCTCCAGGACGTGCAGGGCCTGCCATGTGCGGGTATTCCACAGACGCGCCACGCGGCCGCGTGAACCCGCAGCCAGCACCGTTCCGTCGGGGCTGAAGGCCAGGGTCTCGACCGCGCCGCCGTGCCCCGCGAGCGTCTGCACCCGCGCGTGATCAAGCACGCGCCAGATGCGAACCAGGCGGTCAGCGCCACCGGTGGCGATCAGTGTTCCGTCGGGGCTGAAGGCGACGCTCAGGAGCGGCTCGTCGCCATCGCGGAGCAATGCCAGCGTCGCGGGAGGACCGTGCCCGGCGTAGCGCCAGAGCCGCGTGGTGCGGTCGAGGCTGCTTGAGGCCAGGGTCTGGCCGTCGGGAGCGAAGGCGATCCCGGTGACACGGTCGGTGTGGCCGTTGCAGACGCCGCGGAGTTCTCCGCGGGCGAGGTCCCACAACAACATCTGCGAGCCCGCGCCGAGCGCCAGCAAGCGCCCGCCAGGGCCAGGCGCGGCGCAGTGGGTCGGGCAGTCGATCGCCCACAGGGGGGCGCCCTGCTCCAGGCTCAGCAGCGCCGGCCCGCCCCCCGAAACAACCAGGGCGTGCTCCTCATCGGGCATAAACACGGCGCGGGCCACTCCCCGGCCGAAGCGGAAGATCTGACCTTGCCGATCAAGGGCGGGTAAGGTAAAGGCGCCGCGCAGGGTCAGCGCGGGACTCCTGGCGGGTTGGGGCGCCACCGCTGGCGTTGTCGCCGGCGACGCCTGTTGGACCCGCTCGCGGAGCGTTTGCAAGAGGCGCTCGTAGTCACCGGGGCCAAACAGCTCCAGCACATGCGCCTCGCGCAGCGCCGGAGGCAGATCGATCGTGGAGAGCTTGAGCGCGAGGAGCAGTCGGCCAGGGGCCGGGGTGATCTGCAGCACGTCCAGAAACTTCGCCAGCACGGGAACGGGGCGGCCTTCGGGCCAGGCGCGGTGCGACAGACAGACCACGACGGCCCCGGCGGCAGCAAACACGGCGCGTAAGGCGCGCGGCGATGCGCGCCGATCCGGCGGCAGATCCACCACCAGCGTCACGGCGAGGCTGTCAGCGTTCAAGCGCCGGGCCACGGCGCGCATCGCCGGCGCATCATCTGGCGAGCACAGGATCAGCGTGCTCGATGTGATTTCTGGATCGCGGCTCACGGTCATTGGTTGTGCCTTCGGACCGGTCGCCAATACCGAAATAGTATACCATGCCGGTTTTGGGTGCGCTGCGCGCGCGATCTGGAATGTGGCGCCACCGTGGTCTCTGGCAGACAGGGGTGTGGGGAAACCAGGTTTTCCTACCCTCTACCAGCAGGTGTTGATGCGCCATACGCCCCGGTAGCCAGCAGCATGGGAAACCGTGGTCTCTCAGGGTCAGGGTAGCCCGGCAGGAGGTTTTCCCAACCTCCCGCAACAAGGGGGTTGGGGGTGAGCGCCCCGGCGGGCATAGGAAGGGCAAACCCGGGTTTCCGCTGGTCCCATCAGTATCTGGCCGGAGTATACTGAAGACCAGAGCCATCGAGACGGAGAGACGGGAGCGCCCGGCTGTTCGGCGGCAGCGACGATGCGAGAGGTGTACTATGACGGTGCACATTGAGGAACCATCACAGTATCGCACGCTCACCATGACGGTGCTGATGACACCGGACACGGCGAACTTCGCCGGAAATGTGCATGGCGGGCACATCTTGCGTCTCCTCGACCAGGTGGCTTATGCCTGCGCCTCACGGTTTTCGGGAACGTACGTCGTGACCGTCTCGGTGGATCAGGTGGTGTTCCACGAACGCATCCACGTCGGTGAACTGGTAACATTTCTGGCTTCGATCAACTATACGGGCAGCACCTCGATGGAGGTGGGCATTCGGGTGGTGGCCGAAAACATCACCAGTCGCACCCAGCGCCACGTGCTGACGTGCTACTTTACGATGGTCGCGGTGGATGAACACGGACGGCCCTGCAAGGTGCGCCAGGTGCCGATCGAGACGCCGGAGCAGCGCCGGCGCTGGGCAGCCGCCAAGCTCCGCCGTGAGCTGCGACGTGAAATCGAGCAACGCAGCCTGGAGATCCGCCAGCACCCCGAGGAGTTGCTGAGCGAACTGGATAACGAGCCGCATTGACATAAATGGGGAGACTCGGTTTCCCCGCGCCACCGCCCGGAAAAAGCGTCAGGGAAATAGCTGAGGCGCCAGGTTAACCCCTGGCGCCTCTCTGTGTTGGTAGCGGCGGTAGGATTCGAACCTACGACCTTCGGGTTATGAGCCCGACGAGCTGCCACTGCTCCACGCCGCGTCAGCCATAGCATAGCAAACTTGTCGCGCCGTGTCAAGGGAGGTTTTGCTCCATTCGGTGCCTGTGCGGCTGTGTCGCGCGCCCGCGCAGGGGTATGGGGAAGGCCAGGTTCTGCACGCTCCTCCGCGCGGTGATCGGGATGCCGTCCTCACCTTCCCCCGATCCCCGCCCTCTTCACCTGCGGTGGAGAGGGCGGGGGAGAACTTGCTACATCAGCGCCTCGGCCACCACGCGGTGCACCACGGCGCGGAAGGCCCCCCAGGCGCGCCAACTGCCGCCGATGGCCCGATCGCTGCGCGCCTCAAGTTGTTCCAGATGGGCCGCGATCGCCGGCAATTCGCCAGGCGCGATCTCGCGGAAGGCCTCGACCTGTTCATACGGGTCCTGCACGGCCAGCGTGCCGCCCTGCTCGTCGAGCAGAAAGGCGAAGGTGTGGAAGGCCGCGCCCCCGGGCGCCTCGGGAACGTAGTAGGCGATCGTGGCCAGGAAGCGGCTGATGCGCACCTCCAGGCTGGTCTCCTCGGCAACCTCGCGCAGCAGTCCCGCCTCGATCGGCTCGTCGGGGGCGATACCGCCGGTGGGCAGGCGGAACGCGCCGGGCGGGTAGATCGCCTTGCGCATGGTCAGGAGGCGGCCATGTGTTCGCCGGATGACCATGCAGACTTCGCCAATGCGGTCGGTGCGGGTCAAGGGGTCGAACACGGCATCGTTCAGACGGGCTTCGACGCGGGCCGGCGCGCCGTGCCGGGCGGCCAGGGTGACGATCTCCGCCTGGTGCGCAGAGGATAGGGGCGCCATGTGGTGAGCCTTTCTTTGGATTTTGGGTTTTGGATTTTGGATTTTGGATTTTGGGTTTTGGGTTTGGGGTTTTGGATTTTGGGTTTTGGGTTTGGGGTTTTGGATCGCCGTTGATGGCATCAAAATGAGACCCGACGCTGATGTTAGCTCTGCGCCTGAGGGGGCTCGGCGATGGCCAGGCGCCGTTGCTGGTGTTCGGCCCTGACATTGATCCAGATGCCGGCGAGCATCACCGCGGCGCCGAGCAGCACCGTCCATTCCAGCGGCTCGCCGTAGGCCAGGGCGCCGACGACGGCGATCAGCGGCAGGCGCAGAAAGTCCATCGGCACGACAACGGTGGCCGGGGCCAGGGTCAGGGCGCGGGCCATGCAGTAGTGGGCGCTCAGGGCGCACAGACCCACCACGAGCACCCAGGGCCACAACGGGAGCGATGGCGTGGTCCAGCCAACCAGTGAGGGCGCCAGCGCCAGCGGCGCCTGGATCAGGGTCATGTAGAACAGGATCGCCAGGGGCGTTTCGCTCAGCGCCAGCCGGCGCGTCAGGGTGTGGGTAAGAGCGAAACACACCGCACCGGCCAGGACGGCCAGGGCCGCCGGATGCACGCTCTGGATGCCGGGCCGAAGGATGATCAACAGCCCGGCGATGCCCAGACCGACGGCGGCCAGGCGCGGCGCGGTGATGCGCTCGCCGAGCAGCAGCGCCGCCCAGATCGCCGTCCAGATCGGCGCGGTGAACTCGATCGCGAAGACTTCGGCCAGAGGGATGAAGGCCAGCCCGTAGAACCAGCCGAACTGCCCGCCGAAGTGGGCCAGGTTGCGCACCAGGTGCAGCCCGAAGGGCGGGTTGCGTATCTGCCGCCAGCGGCTGCGCATGAGCAGCCAGCCAACGACGATCAGGCCGACCAGGCTGCGAAAGAAGAGGATCTGGAAGGTGCTCAGTTCCGCGGCGAGTTCGCGCCCGCCGACGGCCATGGCCATGAACGAGAGCAGGGCGCCGCTCATCCAGAGCGCGGCAAACACCACCGCATTGGGGCTTGAGGGTGCGGGCACGGCCACCTCGTCGCTATGGCTCAACGGGGTGGCCCGCGTCGCGCCAGGCCTGGAACCCACCCTCCAGCGCGATCACCCGGGGATAGCCAAGCTCCATGAAGATCTGCGCGCCCCGCTGGCCGGACTCGGGCCGCTCGGCATCGCCATAGGCGATGATCACGGCGCCGTCCGGCAGGTTCTTCAGGCGCTCTTCCAGTTCCCGTGAGGTGATGGTCAGTGCCCCGGGGATGTGACCGGCGCTGAAGGCGCTCCCCGAGCGCACATCAACGAAGATCGCCTTGCCGGCGTCGAACAGGGCCCGCGCCTCCGCCAGACCGATCACCTCTACCGCCGGTCCCTCCGGGTTCAGGCCCCCGTGGGCCTGGGGGACCGCCTCGCTGGTGGCGCCCGCGTGGGCGGTCGCGGCGGCCTGTTGTTCGGGCGAAATGGCTGCGGGGGCCGGACGGGCCGGTATTAGCCCGCCGGTTAACACAACGGCCACCAGGGCCGCCAGGAGGATAATCGCGCCCACCATCGCGGGCAAGAGCCAGCGGGGCGCGCCGCGCTGGTTTTCGGTATCGGGTTGCGTCGTCATTGCTTCTATTGTAGCACAGGGTGCGCTCACCCATTCGGCAGGGGTATGAGGAAACCAGGTTTCCCCATACCCCTCCAACCTGCCCCGGGGCGCCGGGGAACTCCGGTTGAGTCCCTCCACGCAATAGTTTGCTATGATACAGCAACCGATCGCCACTACTGCGGAGCAGAGCCATGTCCATCAGCGAAGTCGCTCGTGACGTCTTTCTCGTGCGTTTGCCGTTGCCCTTTGCCCTGAACAGCGTGAATTGCTACCTCTTGCGCGATCCCGAGGGGTGGACGGTGTTTGATACCGGTTTGCACACCCCTGCCGGCGAAGCGGCCTGGCGCGAGGCGCTGGCCAGCCTTGAGGTGCAACCGGAGGCCATCCAAAGGATCATTGTCAGCCACCACCATCCCGACCACTACGGAATGGCCGGCTGGCTCCAGGACCTCAGCGGCGCGTCGGTGCTGATGGCGCCCCGCGAGGCCGAACTGGCGGACGGGATCTGGGGCAAGCCGCCCGATGCGCCCGAACCGATGGCCGCCCTTTTTACCGCCCATGGCACGCCCGATGACCTGGTGGCGACCATCGCGCGTGATGTGGCGCGCCTGCGCGCGGCGACGTTCCCCCATCCCCAGGCGCGGTTCATTACACCCGGCGAGCGATTGCTCATGGCCGGGCGCCGCTTCACGGCCCTGCACGCGCCGGGGCACAGCGATGGGCAACTGATCTTCTTCGACGAAGCCGATGGCCTGCTGCTCTGCGGCGATCACCTGCTCAACACCATCACGCCCCACATCGGGGTCTGGCCAGGGAGCGAGCCCAACCCGCTGGGACGCTACCTGGCCTCGCTGGCGGAACTGGCGGATGTGCCGGTCCGCCTGGCCCTGCCGGGGCACAAGTCACTCATTCACACCTGGCGCGAGCGTATCGGGGAGTTGCAGCGCCACCACGCCGACCGGCTCGCGGCGATGCGCGCGGCGCTGGACGGTGGCGCCACCGCCTATGAGGTAGCGCGACGGGTGTTTCTCTTCGACCAGTACACCACCCACGAGATGCGCTTCGCCGTGGCCGAGACGATTGCTCATCTGGAGTATCTGGTGCACGTGGGGGTCCTGCGGCGCTTTGAGGGGGAAGTGGTGCGGTACGGGTAGGTGGGGAGGTGGGGAGGTGTGTTTGGATCTCCTGAAAGATCTACACCTCCCCACCTCCCCACCCAACTACGGCGTGGGGCTGGGATTGCTGCGGGTCGGCAGCCCGCGCTCAACGGTCAGGTCCATGGCCCGGTCAATGGGGATGTGGACCTTGCCCTCCAGCGTATAGCCATAGCTATTGAGCAGTTCACGGTCAGGGATGACGTAGTCCTTGTAGGTTGGCCCATCGAGCGGCGTTACGCTGGGTACGAAGGGAACGCGCCCGGCGAGCATCACCAGCAGGCTCACCACGAGGAAGGCCACCAGGAGGCCGCTCATGATCTGCACCACCCCTGGCGCGCCTCTCTGCGGGGCCGGCTGGTAGGCGACCTGCCGCTGCTCAGGCGGGTACGAGGGTTGAAAACGGTAACTCATCAGTGGTGACCTCCGGCGTGCAAGTTCTCCATTTGCGGATCGTTCAGGGGCAGGAGCGAGGCTCGTTGCATAAAGAAGGCCCACAGGGCCACCCAGACCCCCATCAGGCCGATGGGGGCGGCCAGATTGGTGAAGCTGAGCAGCGCCTCGGTGGGAGTGGCGTGGAACTCGGGCAAAATGATCCATGCCATATCAATCAGGCGCACGAAGATGATCCAGGCGGCGACGATGGCCAGGTAGTTCAAATTGCGTTTTGGCTTGCGCCCGAGCAGGGCGAAGAAGGGCATCAGGAAGGCGGCGATCATCAGGAAGATCACCACGACGAGCCAGCCACCCTCGCGGCGCCGGGCGAACCAGGGCGTGAACTCGGCCACGTCGCCGGACCAGATGATCACGTACTGGCCGAAGGACATATAGGTCCACAGCACGGTAAAGGCGAGCATCAGCTTGCCCAGGTCGTGGATCGGTTTGACGGGCACGTGTTCCTGGAAGATCTCGGTCTGGCGCACCTGGGTGAGGGCGAGGATAGTAAAGGCCAGGGTGCCCAATCCAGCATTGACGATGTAGTGCGCGCCGTAGATCGTCGAGTACCAGTGGGCGTCGAGGGACATACCCACGTCCAGGGCGAAGAAGGTCACGCTCAACACGAACAGGGCCACGCCAATGCCGCTGAGGCGCCGCATGCGCGTCGCCGTCGCGATCGGATCGGCCCCGCGGTCCTGCTGAAGGGACCAGGTGCGCAGGAGGAAGGCGAGGATGCTCCAGACGGCGAAGTAGAGCACCATACGTCCGGCGAACCAGGGCGGACTCATCCACGGGACCTTGTGGGCGATGATCGGATCGAACTCGGGGCTGCCCGGAGTGATGATCTTAGGGTCGGCCCAGTGGTAGATGGCGTGCTCGAACCCGAAGGTGTTGTAGGCCACCATGATCACCGGGATGCTGGCGATGAAGAAGATCGGCAGGATCATTGCCCCGGCCTCGAAGATGCGCCGCGCCGTGACGCCCCAGGCGCCGCCGGTGAGGTGCTGCACCATCAGGAAGCCCAGGCAGCCCAGGGAGAAGGCAATGGTGAAGTAGAAGCCGAAAATGTAGGACTTCGCGAATTGCTCGGGGTTGAGCACGAAGCCCAGGCCGAGCAGCGCCAGCCCGATCACCGCGGCGCCGATGCCAATCACCTGCACGCGGTTCAGTTGGGGCGCCTGGGTTCGGGGAAAGGTGGTTGTCGCCATAAGCAGCTCTCTAGATACGCCGCGGCCCTGATGGTTTACTGCCCCAGATTGGCCCGCTGCTCGGGGGGCACGTCGTCAAGCGTCGCGTTCTGGCTGAGTTGCAGCGCCCGGATATAGGCGGCAATCGCCCAGCGATCCTCGGCGCTGATGCGCGAGGCATAAGAGTACATCGACTGGTAGCCGTCCTTCGCCGGGTCACCGCGGTACACGCCATTGGTGATAATCACGAAGAAGTGGCCGATCGGCGCGTCACGCAGGCGTTGCTGGTGGAAGTTGGCCGGAACGATGCCGCCGCGCTGGGCCACCGCACTCAGGCCATAGCCGGCTTCACCGTGACAGACGGCGCACCAGATGTTGTACTGCTGCTGGCCACGTTCCAGGACGGCGCGGGTGACCTCGAAGGGCATGACATCACCCTCGACCCCATCGATCAGGCCAGTGTAGAGGTAGGTGTCGGTCTGCGCTGCGCCGACGGCGACCGTGCCGGGGACATTGGGGCGCGACCCGCGCCCATCGGCGAAGAAGGTGCTGGGGTCGTAGGTCTGCACCTTGGGCTGGTTGTACATATCCTGGTGGCAGGCGGCCAGCAGCAGCGCCAGGAAGGCGACCCAGCCGTAGCGCAGGAGACGGACCGGTGAGAGACGCCGGCGTAGGTGTAGCGGTTGCATCGTCGCCCCCCTAGTTGGCAACCTCGGACACCTGGACAGGGCCGAGGCTACGTAGGAACTGCGCGGTCTGGCCGCGGTCAAACAGCGGGTCACGGGCTTCGATGCAGAGGAAGAAGCCGTCCTGGGAGGCGCGATCGAAGCGTGGCGCGTTGAACACCGGATGGTAGGGCATCGGCAGGCCGTTGAGCACCACCATGCTGATTGCCGCGGTAAAGGCCGCAAAGAGGATCATCGCCTCGAAGGTGATGGGGATCATCGCCGGCCAGTTGGCGATATCCAGCGGGCGCCCGCCGATATTGAGCGGGTAATCCACCAGGTTGCCGATGTACTGGATGATGAACCCGCTGGCGGCCCCGATCAACCCGGCCAGCAGCACCAGGCGCGGCACGCCGGTATCGCCGGGCGCCACCTCTTCGATGACCTCCTCGATGGGGAAGGGCGTGAAGGCGTCGAGCCGGCTATAGCCCGCCTGCTTGACCTTATGAGTGGCGGCGATGAGGTCCTCGGGAGTGCGGAACTCAGCCATCAGGCCGTAGATATCGGTTGCTGCTCGTCTCTGCATAGCTGTGCTTCCTAGGGGAAACCGCCAGGGGTTCCCTGCAGGCGACTCCCGCGCTAGTCGGCGCCGGCGGCGCCCGGTTCGCTCTTACCGGTCACAATATCGCGGCCCGTATCGCCGTGGCCGGCCCGTTCGCGCCTATGCAGGCGCTCGTTCTCCTGGAACTGGAACATGCGCATCTCGAAGATGTTGATCATCGGCAGGAAGCGGATGAACACGAACAGCAGCGTGAAGAACAGGCCGAAGCTACCGATGTAGAGCGACCAGTCCCAGACGGTGGGGATGTAGATGTCCCACGATGAGGGCAGGAACTCGCGTTCCAGGGAGATGACGATAATGACGTAGCGTTCGAGCCACATCCCGACGCTGACGATCAGCGAAATAATGATCAGGGCGGGGATGCTCTGGCGCACGCGCCGGAACCAGAGGGGCTGGATGGCCACCGCATTGCAGAAGAGCAGCCCGTAGTAGGCCCAGGCGCTCGGCCCGTTGAGGCGGTTGAAGAGCAGATACTCCTCGAAGCGGCTGCCGCTGTAGAGTGCGGCCCACACTTCCATAAAGTAGCCGTAGACCACCACCATGCCCGTGGCGAGCATCACCTTGGCCATCACGTCGAAGTGGCGCATGGTGATGTAGTTCTGGAAGCCGTACCAGACACGCACGGGGGCCATCAGCAGGATGACCATCGCGAAGCCCGCGAACACCGCGCCGGCGACGAAGTAGGGCGGGAAGATCGTCACCTGCCAGCCAGGCACCTGCGAAATGGCGAAGTCGAGGGAGATGATCGAGTGCACCGACACCACCAGCGGCGTGGAGAGGCCGGCCAGCAGCAGCGAGGCCATCTCGTAGCGGTGCCAGTGGCGCGCCGAGCCGCGCCAGCCCAGGGCGGCGATGCCGTAGGCCCGTTTGGCCCAGATATTGGTGGCCCGGTCGCGCAGGGTGGCGAAGTCGGGCAGCAGGCCCACCAACCAGAAGATCAGCGACACGCTCGCGTAGGTCGAGATGGCGAACACGTCCCAGGCCAGGGCGCTGCGGAAGTTGGGCCACATGCCGTGGGTGTTGGGGTAGGGGATGAGCCAGTAGAACAGCCACGGGCGCCCGAGGTGCAGAATGGGGTAGAGACCGGCGCAGGCCACCGCGAAGAGGGTCATCGCCTCGGCGAAGCGGTTGATCGAGTTGCGCCAGCCCTGATTCAGCAACAGCAAGATGGCCGAAATCAGCGTCCCGGCGTGACCGATACCGATCCACCAGACGAAGTTGATGATGTCCATACCCCAGGCCACGGGGACGTTGATGCCCCAGATGCCGACGCCCTTAATGAACAACCAGGCAATCGACACAAAGTACACCATCAGCAAAATAAAGGCGATGGTGAACCCCAGCAACCAGCCCCGGGGGGTCTGCAACGGGCTGACCAGCGGCACGTCGCCGATCTTGCGGCTGATGGAGGTGTACGTTTCACCCGGCAGCAGGTACATTTCCCCGGTGTCGGGTTGCGGACCGGTGCGTAATGGTTGCGCCTGTGCCATTGGCAATCCTTGCTAGTGCTTTGTCCTGTTTACACGAGCTTTCACTGCGCGGCCCGTTGCGTAACGCTCTGGGGAGGCGCGGAGGGCAGCGCCATGCGTGATCTTCTGGCTCCGCCCGTGGCGGCAGACGTGTCCCGGCTTTGCCAGGGGTGCGCTCCCCGTGGTCAGAACGAGAGTTGCGGAGAGACGGCACCTTCTCTTGCCGGAAAGCCGGCCCGTGCCGGAGAGGGAAGCGCCCTGGCGCGGGCCGGTCGGATTCCCTGACCTCACCCTTCGCCGTGGGCCTCCAGTTCCTCATTCGGGTTCCGCACGCGGGCCAGGTAGGTTGTGCGCGGGAAGATGTTCAGCAGGTTGAGGACGCCGTAATTATGCGGCTCCGCCTTCCACTTCGCCACCCGGCTCGCGGTGTCGTTAATATCGCCGAAGACGATCGCCTGGGTCGGGCAGGCGCCCTCGCAGGCCACCACAATCGCGCCGTCTTCGATGGTATAGCTGCTCTGGCCGTTCTGCACTGCGGCCTTCTTGGCGGCGATGCGCGCCGCGCTGATGCGCTGGACGCAGTAGGTGCACTTCTCCATCACGCCCCGGTTCCGAACCGTCACCTCGGGGTTGCGCGCCAGTTGCAGGCTCGGGGTGTTGATGTCGGTGTACTGCAAGAAGTTGAAGCGGCGCACCTTGTAGGGGCAGTTGTTGGAGCAGTACTTGGTGCCGACGCAGCGATTATACACCATGTTGTTCAGCCCCTCATAGTCGTGGACGGTGGCGATGACGGGGCAGACAACCTCGCAGGGGGCCTGTTCGCACTGCACGCAGGCCATCGGCATCATGAAGGTGTCAGGATTATCCAGATTGGCGCCGGCGTAGTAGCGGTCAATGCGGATCCAGTGCATTTCGCGGCCACGGGAGACCTGCTCCTTGCCGACGATGGGGATGTTGTTCTCCGCCTGGCAGGCCACCACGCAGGCGTTGCAGCCGATGCAGGCGTTGAGGTTGATGGTCATGCCCCAGGCGTTGCGTCCGGAGTAGTCCACTCCCGGCTGCAACGAGATGTAGCCGTCGGTGCCGGGGCCGGGCGTCTTCTTGCCGTACTCCTCCATGTAAACTTCTTCGGCGATGTACTTGGGGTTGCGCTTGAACTCCTCGAAGACGCCGACGCGCACGATGTCGCGTCCCTCGAGCGTCCAGTGGTCCTGCGTGGAGACGAGGAGGTACTTGCGGTTGGCATTGCGCACCTCTACGCCCGTGCCGAACCAGGGCGCGGCGCTGGTGCGTACCGGATACACATCAACGCCCACGCCATCGCCGACCCGCCCGGCGTTGCGGCGGCCATACCCCAGGAACACCGTCATCGAGTTCTCGGCGTGGCCCGGGGTCAGCCAGAGGGGCAGTTCCAGGGTTCCGCCCGCGTAGCGAATGGTCACCACCGTGCCATTGGCGGCGGTCATCCGCTCCAGGGCGATCTGGCGCTGGTCGCTGTCGGGATTCTTGAGATCGTCCACATTAAAGCCCAGCCCGAGCAGCCGGGAGGCGGTGCCGATGCTCATGAGCACCGCATTGTCCCAGACCAGCTTGGTCAGGGGGCGGGGCAGTTCCATCATCCAGCCGTTATTGGTATAGGCGCCGTCCCACACCGAGGGGTCGGGGCGGAAGACGATCTCCAGTTCCTCGGCGGCGGGGGCGGCGACCGCACCGCCCGCTGCCGGTTGCAACGCGGGCGTGACGGTCCGCGCGGCGGTGCCGCTGATCACCCCGCTGGCGAGGGCGCTCTGCCAGAAGGCCTCGAAGTTGCCATTCGCCAGCCCGCTGGCCTCCCAGGTGGCGCGCACCAGATCGTAGGGTCGGGCATCGGGCTGGCCAAGCAGGGCGGCCAGCACCTCGTGCTCGGTCTTGCCGCCGTAGAGCGGCTCGATGAGGGGCTGCACGATGCTGGCGGTGCCATCGTAGGCCCGGGCATCGCTCCAGCTCTCCAGTTGATGGGTGGCGGGAACGTGCCAGGCGCTCAGGACCGAGGTCTCATCCACAAAGAGACTGTGGTGCACGCTGAGGGGCACCCGCTGGAGCGCCTCGGCGAAGCGCAGATCGCCGGGAGCGTTGTAAGCGGGGTTGCCGCCGAGGATGACCAGCAGTTCCACCTGGCCGGCGTTGATCTCGTTGACCAGCCCGGCGATCTCGCTGGTCTGATTGGTGGGGCGAGCCTCAACCGGCTCGGTGTAGATCACCGTGCTGCCGACGTTGCCCAGGGCGGCATTGATGCGATGGGCCAGTTCGTGCACGATCGGGGGCTGCTGATCGCCCGGGATCACCACGCAGGCTCCGCGGTGGGCCTCCAGATCTTTGGCCACCACCTCGAGGAAGGCCAGCGCCTCCTCGGAAAGGCCGGCGCCGGCCCCGCCGAGGCCCAGCTTCGCCGCCAGGGCGAAAGCGAACACACCCACATTACTGGCCTTGAGCGCCAGGCGGTGGTCGGCGGCCGCGCCGGTGGTCGAAGGCGAGGCCTCGACCACATAGAGCCGGTTCATCTCCTCGCTTGCCTTGGTCACCCGGCGGCCATCGGCGAAGGCGCGGGCATAGGGGATGAAGCCCGGACCAGGGGCGAGGAAATCGGCGTCGAGGGCGACAATCACCTGCGCCTTCGACAGATCGTAGCGCGTGCTCACATACTCGCCGAAGGCCGCGCGCGCGCCCTCGAAGACATTATCGCGATTGATCGGCTCATACTGGTACCAGCGCGCCTGGGGGAAACGCTGCAGGAACTGCGTGATCTGGTCGGCCAGGGTGGGCGAGTTGACCGTGGTGGTCAGCAGGCGAATGCCCGCGCCACGGGTGGCGCCCTGGGCGGTGAGGCTGGTGTTGAGGGTGGCGATAAACTCGTCCCACGTGCTGGGGGCGCCGCGGTTGAGCACCGTCTGCGAGCGATCGGGATCGTAGAGGTTGAGGATCTCGGCCTGGGCGAAGAGATCGGTGCTGCCGAGGCTGGCCGGATGCAGCGGATTACCCTCGACCTTGGTGGGGCGGCCCTCATCGGAGCGCACCAGCACGCCGGTGCCGTAGCCGTTGAGTGTCAGCGTGGTGGCGAAAAAGCGCGGGATGCCCGGCACGCGGTCGAGGGGTTGCCGGTCGAAGGGCGCCAGTTTTTCGGGCGGCATATAGGTGCAGCCCGTGACCCCGGCGAGGGCCAGGGAGGCCCCCATCAGCTTCAGAAACGTTCGCCGGGAGACCGGATCGTTCATCTCCGAGGCGCCGTGCGGAAACTCTCGTTCGACCAGTTCGCGGAAGGCGGGCGTATCGGCGAGTTCATCCAGCGAGCGCCAGAACTGCTGGCCACGAGTGGCGCGCAACCGCGCGCGGATGGCCTCAAGATCGGGATTCGGGGTAGTGCTTGTCATTGCCGCTATCGCTTTGCTAGTGCGAAGGATGCGTCAGGTGGAACCGCGCGCGGGCGTTTGACGCGGGGGCGCCCGGCGCGCGCGCATCTCGCATCCTATCGGTGGCAGACCCAGCAGTTCGTGAGCTGATCGGCGGGCATGATGCCGTACTCGGCGACGAGTTGACGGCCCAGGGCCGCCTGGTTCGCCGGCGCCACATACTCCATGTTGTAGACCTCGTCACGCGGGCGCACGTACTGTTCGGGGTTGCGGTGGCAGTTGAGGCACCAGCCCATGAACATCGCCTGCTGCTGCCAGACCACCGGCATCTCGTTCACCTGCCCGTGGCACGTCGAGCACCCGACGCCCTTGTTGACGTGAATGGCGTGGTTAAAGTAGACGAAGTCGGGCACCCGATGCACCTTGTTCCACTCGATCGGCTTGCCGGTGGCGTAACTCTCCACGACCGGCGCGATCTTGGGGCTGTAGGTCTTGATCTGCGAGTGGCAGGTCATGCAGGTTTCGGTGGCCGGGATGTTGGCGAAGTACGACTGGTTGACCGAGACGTGGCAGTAGCGGCAGTCGATGCCGAGGACGCCGTTGTGCAACTGATGGCTGAAGGCGACCGGCTGCTCGATGGCGACGTTGATCTGTCGGAAGTAATTCGACCGGAAGTAGACCGCCAGGATCAGCACCAGCTCTGCGACGAGCAACAGACCGGCGAAAACGCTCAGCCAGGCCAGCCGGTTGGCGTTGCGGGGGAAGATCTGTCCCATGCCTCGTTGCCTTCTAGGGGAACCCTGTGCATAGCGGGGAGCATTGCCTGAAAACTATTATAAGCCGCTATTACTTTTGTGTCAATCAAGCTGCCCGCGATACTCGTACCAGAACCGTTATGTCGCAATATAATGCCATATTTTATGTGTGCTGGCTCACATGGCCTGAATAATCAGTTACATATAAAGCAAGTAGTCTAACCCATGCCCCCATGCCGGCAACCGAAACCAGTGACGCGCTTCCAATCTTTCCCGGACACGCCGTGGCAATCATACCATACCTCTTGTGTTTTTATTAACAATACGACCGGGAGTTACATCCCAGGGTGGGGCGACCCAGGGGGGGCAACCCGGAGGGTTGCACTTCTCAGGTGTAGGGTTTTTCGAGCGAGAAGGGGTTTTCGGCATTCCAATGCGCTTACGGTCCTCACCCCCCTGCCCCCTCTCCACCTACGGTGGAGAGGGGGGTGTTGGGCGTCCCAATGCCCTGGATGGCGAATGCGATGCGAGGATGTGCCGGAAAACCCTACACCTGAGAACCGGGTGGCACCGCTGTTGGAAAAGGATGCTCAGGCATAGAAACGACGTTCCGTGTTACGATGGTAGGGACACTGCGAAGGAGGATATGCTGATGCAGGATGCGTTTCCAAACGGGACCGGGCATGACGGCGCCGCGCCGCCGTCACCGCTGGATCCCGCCGCTGTATACCGGCGCTACGGCGCCCGCCCCTGGCCCTCGGCGCGGCCCCGGGTGATCATCGTCGGCGCCGGCTTCGGCGGTCTCACCGCCGCCCGCGCCCTCGGCGGCAAAGATGTTGATGTCCTGGTCATCGACCGCAACAACTACCACGGCTTCTGGCCCTTGCTCTACCAGGTGGCGACCGCCGGCCTGGAGCCGGAGTCGGTGGCCCATCCCGTGCGGGCGATCGTGCGCCGGTACAGTAATATCAGTTTTATGATGGCCGAGGTGCTGGGGGTGGATTTCGAGCAGCAGGTGGTGCTCACCGCCGCCGCTTATCTGCCCTACGACTATCTCATCCTGGCCGCCGGCAGCGCGAATAACTATTTCGGGAACGAGGCCCTGGCCGAACATACCTACGGCCTCAAGGACCTCGACGACGCCGAGTTGCTGCGCAACGCGGTGCTGGCCAACTTCGAGTACGCCGTGAGCGAGAGCGACCGCGCGCGGCGTCGCAAGTTGAAGACGCTGGTGGTGGTGGGCGGCGGGCCGACCGGCGTGGAACTGGCCGGAGCGTTCGTGGAGTTGATCAACCACGTTCTGGTCCACGATTATCCCATGCTCGACATCTCCGAGGCCCGCGTGGTGCTGGTCGAGGCCGGCGGGACCGTGCTCGCCGCGTTTCCCGAGAAGCTGCAACGCGAGGCCATCCGCCGTCTGGAGGCCATGGGCGTGGAGGTGCGCCTGCGTTCTCCCGTGGCTTCGGTAGAGGATGGTACCGTGACCTTCGCCGACGGCAGCCAGATCGAGGCGGGGGTAGTGGTGTGGGCCGCGGGGGTGCGCGCAGCGTCCCTGGCCGATCGCCTGGGGGTCAGGCAGGCCCGCGGCGGGCGCATTCCCGTTGAGCCGACGCTCAACCTGCCGGGCCATCCCGAGGTCTTCGTGGTCGGCGACATGGCCTACCTGGAGCCCCCGCCCCGCCGCGGACGGCCCGTGGCGCCCTACCCCATGGTGGCGCCGGTGGCCATCCAGATGGCCGAACGGGCGGCGCACAATATCCTGGCCCGCATCCGCCGCAGGCCCATGAAGCCCTTCCGCTACTTTGATAAGGGCAACATGGCCACCATCGGGCGGCGCGTGGCCGTGCTCGACGCCTTCGGCATCCGTTTGAGCGGCTATCTGGCCTGGGCGGGCTGGCTGGTGGTGCATCTGATGTCCCTGGTAGGCTTTCGCAATCGCATCGTGGTCTTTCTGAACTGGGCCTACAGTTACTTCACCTATGACCGCGGCCTGCGGTTGATCACCGGTCCGAAACCTGCCCCGCCCGGCGCGCCGGTGCAGACCGCGGCGCCCACGACTGAGCCACGGCGGGTGTGATGCCCTCCCAGACTC
The DNA here is from genome assembly GCA_034431835.1 of Chloroflexaceae bacterium. Classification (GTDB taxonomy): domain Bacteria; phylum Chloroflexota; class Chloroflexia; order Chloroflexales; family Chloroflexaceae; genus JACAEO01. The sequence continues at coordinate 37,721 of DAOUDA010000041.1, forward strand.
TCCCGGCGGGCCGGGACGCGGAGAAACCCGGTTTCCTCGCCTTCTTGTATGGGGCCGATCCATGGTGGATATCCTGACCGGCGTGCTCTACCCCTTCCGCGCCCTCACCCTGCTCAACCGCACGCCGCGGCTGTGGGGCTACGTGATCGTCCCCATCCTGGTGAACGTGGTGGTGGCCGCCCTGCTCTACTTCGGGTTGTTCGCCGCGGCCTGGCAGGCCATTGATCGGTTCCTGACCCTGGAAGGCGCGTTGGGCACGGCGCTCCTGTGGCTGGCGCGGGCGCTGGCGGGCCTGACCCTGGCCCTGGGGATCGGCTTTTTGCTGGTGCGCTTCGGGGTGGTGCTCGGCGCGCCCTGGTACAGCCAGCTCTCCGAGGAGTTGGAGGCCCTTTTCGTGGGCGAGACCCACATCAAGCGCCCGTTTTCGCTGCCCGCGGCGGCCTACGATGTCTGGCGCGCGTTGTTGTTCGAGGGCAAGAAGCTGGCCCTGGCCCTGGCGATCTGGCTGCCCTCGCTGCTCTTGCTGCTTGTCCCGGGCATTGGCCCGCTGCTCCAGATGGCGGCCAACCTGGCCCTCGGCGCGACCATCGCCTGTCTGGACTTTTTCGACGGACCGCTGGAGCGGCGGCGCTGGCGCTTCCGCGCCAAGCTGGCCCTGATTCGGCGCATGCTGCCGGGCAGCCTGGGCTTCGGGCTGCTGGCCTTTGCCCTGGTCTCCATCCCCCTGGTCAATCTGCTGGCCATCCCCCTCTGTGTGACCGCCGGGAACCTGCTGGTGATCGAGCGCGGTGGCGTGGTAGGCGCGGACTCCGTCTGAGCCTGCCACGAAGGTGAGGGCTGCGCCCTCCCGGGAACCCCTTGCGCCCGCCCGCGGGAGGGTCCGGGAGGGCCGCACCCTCCCGGGAACATCCTTGTACCCCTCCCGTGTAGGGGCGAAACCCCTTTCGCCCCTACACGAACCGCTCGAACACCCGGTTGCCCAGCATGCGCCCCCGCGCGGTGAGCCGCACCCGCCCCTCGCCCTGCTCAATCAGGTCCCGGGCCGCCAGGTCGCGCAGGGTGGAGCCGTAGGCCGCTTCGAGGGACCTGCCGCAGCGGGCGGCGAAGTGCTCGACGCCAACGCCGCGGCTGAGCCGCAGGCCCATCATCATCGTCTCGGCCTCCAGGTCGGCGGGGGTAAGCGTCGTCGTCTCGGCGATGGGGCGCCGTCCGGCTACGGTTGCCTGGATATACTCGTCAACGCCCAGGATGTTACTGTACCGAAGCGGGTACATGTGGCCGTGGGCGCCAGCGCCGGCGGCCAGGTAGTCGCTGTTCAGCCAGTAGGCCAGGTTGTGGTGGCAGGGCCGGCCGCGGGTCCAGTTGGAGATCTCGTAGTGCTCGTAGCCGGCAGCGCCGAGACGTTCCATCGCCGCCTCGTACATGGCGGCGGTCGCGTCGTCATCGGGCACGCTCACCCGTCCTGCAGTAACCTGGGCGTAGAGGGGCGTGCGCTCCTCCAGGATGAGCGCGTAAAGTGAGAAGTGCTCGGGACCCCAGGCGACAATGGTCTCCAGGGTGCGTTCCCACTGTTCCAGGGTCTGGCCGGGAAGCCCGAAGATAAAGTCCAGGCTGATATTGGCGAACCCGGCGGCGCGGGCGTCCTCGAAGCTGCGGCGGGCCTCCTCGGCGGTGTGGATGCGGCCCAGGACGCGCAGGGTGGGGTCGTGGAGGCTCTGCACGCCCATGCTCAGGCGGTTGACCCCCAGGTCGCGCAGGCCGCGCAGGTAGTCGCGCTCGAGTACCGTGCCGGGGTTGGCCTCGCAGGTGATCTCGGCCCCTTCCAGGGGCACGAGCGCCGCGGCTGCCGCCAGCACGCGCTCCATCTGGGCCAGGGTGAGCATCGTTGGCGTGCCCCCGCCGAGAAAGATCGTCGGGCGCAGCGCGGCGGCCTCGGGCGAGAGCGGGGGTGGCGGCTGCGGCCCGGCGGCCAGCATGGCCAGTTCGGCGCACAGCGCGTCCACATAGGCCTCGATACGCGACTCCATATTGGCGTAGGTGTTGAAGTCGCAGTAGCTACAGCGCCGGTGGCAGAAGGGGATGTGGAGGTAGAGGTGCTTCATGAGCAGTCTGTGAACAAAGTCTTTCGCTACACCCCCGCCCCCTCCCCCTCTCAGGTGTAGGGTTTTTCGAGGGAGAAGGGGTTTTCGACGTTCCAATGCGCTTGCGATCCTCACCCCCCTGCCTTCCTCTCCACCGTAGGTAGAGGGGGGAGTTGGGCGTCCCAATGCCCCGGATGGCGAATGTGACACGAGGATGCGCCAGAAAACCCTGCATCTGAGAAGCCCCCTCCCCAACCCTCCCCCGCCGGGGGAGGGAGGCCGGCGCCTCCCTCCAACGGGGGGGAGGGTAGGCGAAAATGCAAGGTGACTCACTGTGCAGGCTATATCACGGCCCTGGGAGGAGCGCGGCGACCGGCGCGGCGCGACCGGCGCGCGGCTCCGCGGGACCCCAGGCCAGGCCCCCGGCCCGTTCGCGGGCGCTGGGCAACACCGTCGCTTCGCCGCCGATGGGGCGCCAGCGCAGTTCGACCCCCTGATCGGTGTCGATCTCGATCACTGCCCCGCTGCCCCCGGGCGCCCACAAAGCCCTTTCCAGGCGCTCGCTGAAAGCCGGGCCGAGTTCGCGCGGCTCGGCGCCGGGAGCGGCCAGTTCCGCCGGGGCGAAGCTGCCGCCCACCGCCACGCCGCTGGCGTCGCGCTCCACGCGGGCCAGAAAGTAGCGGATCGTCCCGTCGGCCAGGGCGATCGGCGCGCGGGCGTAGCGATCATCGCCGACGATCAATTCGGCCGTACCGCTGGCCGCGTCGGCGCGCCAGAGTTGCGGACCGGCCCGCGGGCCTTCCTTCGGGCCGGCGAGAAAAAGCACCGAGCGTCCATCGGGTGTCCAGGCTTCCTCGCCGCAGTAGCTGCGCACGTCAGCCGGCAGGGTGACGCGGAGCACCTCGCCGCCACCGGCGGGCATAAATCCAATGCCGCAGTCCTCGTAGAACAGCGATTGCACCTCCACCAGCAGTTGATCACCGTCGGGGCTGAAGGCCACCGGCAGGTAGGAACCCACCGCGCGCGAGGGGTTGGCCGGGTCGTCCACCGGGTCATCGGCCAGTACCAGTTCGGGCGCGCCGCCGCTCGCGGGCAGGCGGTACAACCCGCTGGGAACATCAGCGGGTTGATTGTTGTTGAGCAGGCGCAGGAAGATCGTCGAACCATCCGGGGTGAAGAGCAGGTCGCTGAGTTCGTGGCCCGGCACGCTGTAAAGCACGGTAACGTTCTCGCCGCCGGGGCCAGCGATAGAGAGCCGGTCGGCCTCCAGGTCGCCGACGACGTAGGCCAGCGTGCCCGAGGGCGCGACGGTGAAGGTGGCGATCGGTGGCACGCCCGGGATCGCGCTACGCTCGCTGGTGAGCAGGGTGCGGGTTGTGGCGTCGCGTTCGATGCGGGCGATCTGGCCCCGTTCGAGCACGTAGAGCGGCGCGGGCATACTCACCGCGGCGGGCGGGACAGTGGCCGCGGGCGGAGTCGGCGGCGCCGTTGCCGGGGCCGCGGTGGGCGTGGCGCCAGGTGTAGCCGTCGGCGGGGGGGCGGCGCAGGCGGTGAGCAGCAATGCGAGGATGAAGAGGCGCGAGATCTGGTTCATGGTCTATAGTGTAGCAGATGTGGAGGTGTGGAGGTGTAGAGGTGTGGGGGTATGGAGGTGTGGAGAGAGTTAGTTCCCGGGAGAGCGGCGCCCGCCCGGTCCCGCGCAGGCGTGGGGCGGTGTTCGGCTCGGCCCGGGCGGGGGCGTGGGGAAACCAGGTTTCCCCACCTCCCACTACCCGACGCGGGTTACGGGAGGACCGGGAGGGCGTGGCCCTCGCGAACCCGCGCGGGCGGGGGCGGTGTTCGGCTCGCCCTGGGCGGGGGCGCGGGGAAACCGGGTTTCCCCACCTCCCGCCACCCGACGCGGGTTACGGGAGGACCGGGAGGGCCACGCCCTCCCGGTCCCTCGCAGGCGGGGAGCGGTGCGGCAGCTCGGGAAGGCCGCCCGCACGCGCGCCCGCGAACCCGCGCGGGTGGGGGGCGGTGTTCGGCTCGGCCCGGGCGGGGGCGTGGGGAAACCGATAGTGTTCACA
>DAOUDA010000042.1:0-14602 GCA_034431835.1 Chloroflexaceae bacterium
TGATCGCGGGCCATTGGCCGACGCGCTGAGGCGTCAGGACGTCATCGCAAACTGGCGTGATAGCCATCAACACGGATGAGGTAGAACACCACGAAGCGGGAAAACCCGCTTTCCCTACCCCACGCTGACTGGCGCCGGGGCGCCGATCCTCACCCTCCCCCGCTTCGCGGCGCCTGGCGCCTGCTGCCTCTCCACCTGCGGTGGAGAGGCAGCAGGTCAGGGGGTGGATAAGGAACACTCCCCTCAGGCAGGGACACGGCCGAGCGCGCAAAGAGGGTTCCCGGGAGGGATCTGCCCTCCCGGCTTGCTGATCAAGAGCCTGTTTTCACCAATGAAAAAGGATCTTCCCGCGAGGGCTGGACCCTCCCAGACCCTCCCAGCCGGCAGATTGCGTGAACTACGTCCCAAACCTTCTCGGCGCCGAGCCGTGGTAATACGGATCGGGCATCACCCTTCACGGGTTGTTGCCATGGGCCTGCTGATCCTGCTGGCGGCCTGTGTACCCGTGTCCTCGCCACAACCACCCGCTCCCCACGGTCTGGTTGAGCCTTTTCTCAGCGCCTGGCGACGCGCCGGCGGCGAGGCCCTGGGGCCGCCGCGCACGCCTCCACTGTGGATCGACGATTTCCAGGTGCAACTCTTCGCCCGTCACGCCATCACTGCCACCGGTGGGCAACGCGCGGTGGTCGAACCTCTGGCGCCAGATTGGGAACGCCGCTACCCCGATGACCTGCTGCGCCTCCCGGCCTCGCCCTTCCGCGCTTCCATCAGCGACGCCGCGGGTCCGGTGGCGCGACCGCTGCTCCCCCTCACGGCGACGCTGCGCGTGCCGGGCTATAGCGGCCCGCTCGAGGTGCGTCTCTTCGATGGCGCCCTGCGACCGGCAGGCATCGCGACGGCGGAGATCAGCGCGGGCCGCGGCGAGGTTACCTTGCTGCCACGCGGGCGCACCGGCGACCAGTGGGCCGTCGTTGTGATCAACGGGCAGATCGCCGCCGCCCGCAGCCGCCTTTTCATCCTCGATCCCGTCACCGAGTTGCGCACCGGCCAGCCAGATCTGGATGCCCTCTATCCGCGCTTGCGCGACTTCATGCAGCAAGACGTGGTCGCCTATGAACTCGACGGGCGCCCGGTGCGCGGCTATCGCTCCCCCGACAACCCTCTGCTGTGGTTGCGCGACCACGTCTACCAGGGGCGCGGCTTTCGCTACTTTGAGCGCGACGTGACCAGCCTGCTCGACGCCTTTCGCACCGCCCAGCGGCCCGACGGCAGCTTTCCCGATGTGATTGACTACCCCGAACGTTCGGTGCGCGCCTTTCGCAAAGAGGTCGAAAGCGACCTGGAGTTCCTCTTCGTGCAGGGTGTATACGAGGCATGGCAAATGACCGGCGACGATGCCTGGCTACGCTCCAACCTGGAGGCCATGCGGCGCGCCCTGCGCTACATCACCAGCGACCCGCTGCGCTGGAACGCCGAACGGGGCCTGGTGCGCCGTCCCTACACCATTGATATGTGGGACTTCTCCTACGGCCCGACGACCATCAGCCCCGATGGGCGTCTGGCCCCCCGTCACTGGATCGACGCGGACACGATCTGGGGGACGTTTCACGGCGACAATACCGGCCTGGCCCACGCGCTGATGTTGATGGCCCGCGTCGAGGAGCGCGTGGGCGATCCGTCCCTGGCCGAAACCTGGCGCGCCCGGAGCCGCGACCTGATGCAACGCCTGAACGACCTGAGCTGGAACGGGCGCTTCTTCACCCACTTCGTCCCTGAGGACCCGGCCTTTCGCCCCGCTGGAGTGGACCCGGCGGCGCAACTCAGCCTCTCCAACGCCTACGCCCTCAACCGTGAGGCGCTGGACCAGTGGCAGGGCCAGCAGATCGTCGAAGAGTACTACCGGCGCCGCGATTTTGGGCGCGCCTTCGCCGAATGGTACAGTATTGATCCCCCCTTCCCGCCGGGAAGTTTCGGCATGGCCGGGGGCAAGGGCGAAAACCCCGGCGAGTATGTCAACGGGGGCATTATGCCCCTGGTGGGCGGCGAACTGGCCCGCGGCGCCTTCCGCTACGGCCTCGAAGCCTACGGCTTCGACATCCTCCGGCGCTACGCCGAACTCACCCGCCTCACCGGGGCCTCTTACCTGTGGTACTACCCCACCGGCACGCCCGGCATCCAGGGACCCGACACCCTGGCCACCGACGGCTGGGGAGCGGGGGCGATGATCGGCGCGCTCATGGAAGGCGCCGCCGGGTTCAACGATCGCGCCAGCGGCTACCGCGACCTGCTCCTCACCCCCCGCTGGGCCGCCGACCCGAGTGTTGCGGAGGTCTACGCCGTGGCGCGCTATGCCGCCTCCGACGGCTACGCGGCCTACCACTGGCGCCGCGAGGCGCGCTCCATCACCCTGAGCTTCACCGGCAGCGCCGAACGCGCCGAAGTGCGCCTGCTCATCCCCCAGGAGATCGCCACGCGCCCGCTCCAGGTGACCCTCAACGGCGCCCGCCTCCCCTCCACCATCCAGGTTACGCGCACCAGCGCCTATGTCGTGGCGCCGGTCACCGGCGGCGACGCCGAGATCGTGATCCGCTGGTAAGCAGATGGGGCGCCGGAGTTCCCCGCCGCCGCGCAACGAAAGGGGGGGTTCCTGGGAGGGCGCAGCCCTCCCGGACCCTCCCATCCATCGTCTGCTGTTAAGCGTTTCTGGGAGGGCACGGCCCTCCCGGACCCTCCCATCCAATGGTATACTCCTCCTGGTATCCCTGCACCCCCACCTCCCGGAGGCAGCATGGCCAGAACGAACTTCGAGCCGGCACAGCACGGTTTTGCCTTCCCGAACTCGTGGCGGCTGAAACCTGAGGAACGCACCCGCCTGCGCCAGACCCTTGCCCGGTCCACCGGCGAAGCAACCAGCACCCTGGGCAATGACCCCTTCGGCTTCGTGCGCACGATGGTCTCGCCGCAGTTGGCCCAGTGGATCGAAACGGCCCTGCCCGACACCTACGGTCTCTGCGGTGGAATGGCCTTTGCCGCTGCGGACTATTTCCGCGCCGGCAAGCCCGTTCCCCACGGCATTACCCCGAACCTGCCCCCCGATAGCGACGCGCCGCTCGACCAGGCCGTGCGCGACTACCTGTGGAAGCGCCAGCTCGATAGCCTCGCACCCAACGCCCCGGTGTTGCTCTCGTGGATGGCTATGCTCTTCCTGCCGCTGCCCGGCGCCGGTCCGGGCTGGTTGCTGGAGCGGACCCGCGAGCAGTTCACCAACCTCAAGGGCTTTCTCGCCCAGGGTCAACCATGGCCGATCTGCCTGATTGGCAGTTCGACGTCGCCGTTCAACAACCACCAGGTGCTCGCCATCGGCGTGGACGACCCCGGAGACGGTACCGGCGTCATCTTCGTCTACGACGCGAACTGCCCCGGCCGGGCCCAGACCATCGGGCTCGACATGCGCGGCGCGGTCCTGCAAGCCACCGAGAGTTGCCCCAGCGCCGAACGTGGCGCCCTGCGCGGCTTCTTCTGCGAACACTACACCCCGGCGCCACCCCCGGAGTTGCCGCCGGGAAGCCAACGCAAACCCGCCCCGTAATGTCATTTTGGATTGTGGATTTTGGATTGGCCGGTATCGGGATGGCCGGCGTTCTCAGATGTAGGGTTTTCTAGCGCATCATTGCGTCGCATTCCTCATTTGGGGCATTCGGACGCCCAATCCCCCCTCTCCTGCCCGGTGAGAGGGGCAGGGGGGTGAGGACCGTAAGCGCATTGGAATGCCGAAAACCCCTTCTCGCTCGAAAAACCCTACCCCTGAGAGGAGCCCGGCCCTCCCCGACCCTACACGTAACCCAAAGGATCGCGCTGACTCGGCAGGGGCGCGGGGAAACCCGGTTTCCCCACCCTCCTCCAGACGCCCGAGGGACGAGCGTTCCTGGGAAGACGCAACCCTCAAGCACGGGTAAAGTAAGACAATAGCACCAGAACCGCAGGATATGGCTACGACGTTCACCGTGACCCCATGGTGCGCCGATACGGCCCTGGCAGGCTTCGAGGCGCGTACCCTGGTCTTCCCTCCCGATGCCGAAGGACCGGTCATCGCCACCCTGGTGCGCCGCCGCGCCGCCGCTCCAGCGGGTCGCGCGGTGCTCTACCTTCACGGCTTTGTGGATTATTTCTTCCAGACCCATCTGGCCGAGGCCTTCAATGCCCACGGCTACCACTTCTACGCCCTCGACCTGCGCAAGTGCGGCCGCTCGCTGCGCCCCGGCCAGACGCCGAACTTCTGCGTCGATCTCCGCGAGTACTACGCCGAACTTGACGCTGCGATCACCCTCATCTTCAACGAAGAGGACCGCCCCTGGCTCGTGCTCAACGGCCACTCTACCGGCGGCCTTATCGCCGCGCTGTACGCCCACGAGGGGCGCTGGCGCGAGCGGATCAAGGCCCTGTTCCTGAACAGCCCCTTCTTCGCCTTTCATCTCCCGTGGCATCAGATTGCGCCCGCGCGCCTGCTTGCCGGCCTGGGCCGCTGGCGCCCCCACCTCGCCGCCAATGGCTCGGTCTCACCGTTCTACGCCCATAGCCTGCACCGCGCCTACTATGGCGAATGGGAGTTCAACCTGGACTGGAAACCGATCGAGGGCTTTCCGGCCCGTGCCGGGTGGATGCGCGCGGTGATGCGTGGACAACGCCGGCTCCAGGCCGGGCTGGAGATAGCCTGTCCGGTGCTGATTATACACTCGACGCGTTCGGTGCTGCTCTCGCACTGGGACGAACGCCTGCGGTGCGCCGACGCGGTGCTCAACGTGGCCCACATGCGCCGGTACGGGCCGGGCCTCGGCCCCCGCGTAACGCTGGTCGCCATCGAGGGCGGCATGCACGACCTGACGCTCTCGGCCGCGCCCGTGCGCGCGCGGGTCTTCGCGGAACTGTTCGCCTGGCTGGAATGTTGGCCCCATGCCCCGTAGGGGGCCGAAGCACTGGCACAGCCCTGCGCTTCGGCCCCTACCGGATCGTCAGAGCACCCCGTAGGCCACGAATGCGCCGATCACGCACCCTGCCGCCAGGAGCAACCCGGCGACGACCTGCATCGGCGTGTGGTTGCGCGTTCGCACCCGCGCCCATCCCAGGGCCAGGGCGCACAGCCAGAGGGCCAGGCCCAGCGGCTCGGAGTAGAGCGCGGCGAGCGTCGCCGTCGAACCCATACTCGAGGCATGGACGCTGATCTTCCAGTACAGGTTGATGATCCAGGCCAGCACACTGAGAGCGATGCCCGAGGCGACCATCGCCAAAATGGGCAGCGGCGCGCCGAGCAGTTGCAACACCACCATACCGGCCACCAGGTTGGCGATGCCAAAGAGGTACAACTCGTTGCGTTGCGAGCGTACCGAGACATCGTCATCGGTATAGGCGCCCTGCCGCAGGCGAATGGTGAAGAAGAGCGTGGGTGGCAGCACCTGCAGCCCGGTGCAGAGCAAGGCCCAGTACAAACCCGCCTGGCGCGGCTCAACCCCAAGCAGGCCGACAATAAAGATGCTGACCACGCCGAGGAACACCGGATGCAACACCTGCGAGATGAGCCGGGCCACGGCATAGCCGCGGCCCGGCGCTGCCCCCCGCTGGATGGCCTCAGCGGTCAGATCGTTCTGTGAAGACATGATCACGCGATCCTTTACTCGGTCCACCGGCGCTGAGCGTCCGGTAGCATGCCAATAAACGCTGCGCGGCCGTCTCCCAGCGAAACCGCTGCGCCTGGGCCGGGCCAGCGCCCCGCAGACGCGCGGCGTCGCGCAGGGCGCGGGTTATGCCACCGGCGATGGCGGCTTCGTCAAGCGGATCCACCAGCACCGCCGCCTCACCGGCGACCTCGATCAGGCTCGACACGCCCGAAGTTACCACGGGGGCGCCACACGCCAGGGCTTCCAGCACCGGCAACCCGAACCCCTCGTACAGCGAGGGGTACACAAAGGCCCGCGCAAGATTATACAACGCTGGAAGATCCGCATCCGCCACAAAATCAAGAAAATGCACCCGATTCTGGAGCTCCAGCCGCTCCACGGTAGCGAAGGTCTCCTCGTAGAGCCAGCCGCGCCGTCCCGCAATCACCAGGTGCAGGTCGGAGTCAGCGAGACGGGCGAAGGCGCGCACCAGGCGCGGCAGGTTCTTACGCGGCTCCAGCGTGCCAACGAAGAGGACGAAGTTCGCCGGCAACCCTAAGCGCGCGCGGGTCGCTTCCAACACGGCGGAGGGCAACGGCCGGAAGCGGGGATCCACGCCGGGGTAGATCAGGCGGACCCGTGCGCCTTCAATGCCAGCCAGCCGCGCAAGGTCCGCCGCCGTAGCTTGCGAGTCGACCAGCACCAGATCGGCGCGACGCAGCGCCCGCGGCACGGCGCGGGAGAGGTAGCGCCGCAGCCCGGCCTCGGCGCACTCTGGCCGTACCAGAAAGGTGAGATCGTGAACGGTGACCAGGGTACGCGCGCGGGTTGGCGGCAGGACAAAATCAGGGGCGTGCAGCAGATCAAGCGGGCCTACCAGAGCCTCGGCAGGCAGCGGCAGCCGCAGGCGCTGCCAGAGAATGGTCAGCAGGCGCGGGCTGAGGGGGATTGGCCGAAGCTGAACATGGGAATGCGCGGCGCCCAGGGCGCGTAGATCGGCCAGATAGGGCGACGCGGCGGGCAGGCCGCCCGCCGCGTAGAAGAGACGATAGGTGATCGAGGGATCGAGACCGACAACGGCACGGATCAACTCGCGCGTATAGCGCCCGATCCCCGCGCCCTGCCATACCGCTGCGGTATAATCAACCCCGATGCGCATGTGCCTGGAACCATACCACGGGCACGAGAATGGGGCAAGCAGGTTTCCCCGCCCCCTCCAACCGGCGTCGGGGCGCCAGCGCCTTGCCACGGGCAGGGGCCTGGTGCAACCTGGCTGCCCCGTGATGATCAGCGCCGTTTGCTGAAAATGTAGGCGATAAAGCCCCCAACGACGATGCTCCAGAAATTGATCAACCGATCGAGGAAGGTAACGGCCGCGCCCAGATGCTTATCAACCCCGAAGAAGGTGAGCACCACGGTGATCGTACCTTCCACGACCCCAAGGCCGGCAGGGGTGATCGGCAGCGCGGTCAGCAGTGAAGAGGAGAGGGCCACGAAAATGATCGCCGAGAGGGAGAGGGTTCCAATGGCCGGGCCAAGCGCCTCGATCACGAAGAAGAGCCGGAAGCCCTCGAGCAGCCAGACCCCCGCGGTTAACACTATCAGGCGGGGCAGAATGGCGGGGCTGAACGAGCGCAGGGCGGCATACTCAAAGCGCCCGTAAAAGGCGTGCAGCCGGCGTGGCAACACCCGGTGCACCAGCGGGCTGAACCAGCGCATCCCCGCCAGACCGCTGAGGATCATCACCACCAGCAACCCGCCAAAGCCAAAGACGATCTGCGTGCCTTCGGGCATATGCGCCCCGAAGGTAAAGTAGGCCGAGATGACCAGCATACCAAACAGCCCGAGCATATCGAGCAGGCGCTCGGCAAAGATGGTGCCGATCGAGGTCGAAAAACTGACCTTCCCGTTGTGCTTGAGCAGGTAGGCCCGGTAGGCGTCGCCGAGTTTGGCCGGCACGATGCAGTTCGCGAACCACGACAGATAGATGTACTCGATCAGCGCGGGCATCGAGGCCCAGCTATCCCGTCCCTCATCAACCGGCACGCCCGCATTGCGTAACAGCACGCGCCAGCGTAGCGCCCGCAGGGGGAAGGTCAGGTAAAAAATGCCCAGGCCGGCGAGGAGCAGCCAGGGGTTGGCCTGCCGCATGTGCTGCCAGGTGGTCGCCAGGTCAATATCCAGCCCGCGCAGGGCAAAGATGACAATCGCGATGGCGAGGCCAAAGGAGATGAGGGTGCGCGGGCTCCGCAGGCGCTCCCACAACGAAAATCCTTCGCGCGCGATCTCGGCCTCAGGAGAAACCTCAGCCGGAACCGGCAGTTCCACCGGTACTGGCGCGTCACTGGCAGATGCCCCCTTGGTATTGTCTGCGATCATGCCTCAGCCTGCCTCCTGTGGGTGGTGCGCGACGCTACTGGCCTGACAACCCGGCTGTAACGCGTTGATTTTTTGCGTGGAGAGCCGTGCCCTCCCGCGCTCCCTCCGATCCGTATCTGCCATCTCTGGCGGTGTCGGACCACATTCCGGAGGAGTATACCGTACTTTGCACGGTTGAGCCAGTAACAATGCTCTTAGCGATTCTTCATCGAACATTTAGGAGCCTATGACGACAACGAGACTTCCTCGCTGCGGGAGTGGCGAGGGCCCGCGCCCCCCGCATTTCCCTTTCCGGTGCGGTACGGCTTCGCCGCGCGCCGCACCGGAAAGCCCCTCCAAACCCCGAGACCGTACAGGGTGGAGTACGACGGTGTTTTCCTGGGAGGGCTTCGCCCTCCCGCCGGAGGAACGCCTGTTTCTCCCGGGAGAGCCAGGCCCTGCCAGATCCACCCCGATATGACCTGACTTCACCTCAGGCACGGGAGCGATGGTCAGGCAACACCTCTTGCTGGTACCACTCCCAGAAGCGCGCCAACCCCTCCTCAACCCTTGTACCGGCCCGAAAGCCAAGCATGCGAGCCGCCTTTTCGGTGGAAGCGTAGGTGATCGGCGGCTCGGTGGGCGGTAGCGGCTGGTCCTCAATCACCGCGCGTATTCCGGTAATCTGTTCCAGCAAGGCGACAAAGCGCTGGAGTTCGACGGGGCTTGAGTTGCCCAGGTTGAAGATCTCATATCCCTGCGCCCGGTCAAGCGCCGCGACAACTCCAGCAACGATGTCATCAACATACGTGTAATCGCGGTACAGTTTTACCCCGCGCTCGAACAGCACGATCGGTTGCCCGCGCACCATTCTATCAACAAAGATGTACGGCGTCATATCCGGACGCCCGCGCGGGCCGTAAACAGTGAAGAAGCGCACCACGCTCATCGGCGTGCCGTAGAGGCTGTGGAAGGTATAGCCCAGCACCTCGGCGGCTTTCTTCGTCGCGGCGTAGGGAGAAAGGGGGCGGTCGGTCGAGTCGCTCTCTTCAAAAGGTAGCCTGGTCGTGCGTCCATAGACCGACGAGGTCGAGGCAAGCACGAAGCGTTCCACTTCGTAGCGGCGAGCCAGTTCCAGCACTTGCACGGTGCCGCCGACGTTGACCTGCTCATAGAGGGCCGGGTTGGCGATCGAGGGCCGTGGACCGGGCAGCGCCGCCAGGTGCACCACCCCGCGCGGACGATAACGCTCAAACACCGCGGCCAGCGCCTCGCCGTCACGGATATCGGCCTCGACCAGCACAAAGCCCGGCTGCGTAGCGGCCCAGGCCAGGTTGCACCGTTTGCGCCGGGGATCGTAGTAGGGGGTGAAGTTATCAACGCAGATCACCCGTTCACCACGGCGCAGGAGGGTCTCCACCGTATGGCTGCCGATGAAGCCCGCGCCGCCGGTCACGAGACAGGTCATGGCCGGTCCTCCTCTCCGAGCACAAGGTTGCTGTTCTATGTTGATCGCTCCCGCGGGCAGGGGGATGGGGAAACCAGGTTTCCCCATCCCCCTTCACCTCACATCAGCGGGGGCACGGCGGGTCCGAAGGAAGCGACGCCTCGCACGCGTGGAGCACGGCCCAGATGGCGCCCAGTTGCAGGCCCATGTTCAACACGTGGAGGTTCTCAAACAGGTTATGGGCAGCCACGGCGACAACCACTCCCGCGCCGCCCGCCGCCACCCCGGACCACAACCAACCGCGCGCAGCACGCACCGCACGGACCGCCTGCGCCATCACCGCGCCGATCAGCAGCAGGTAGGCCGCAAGGCCCACCAGTCCGGCCTCGGCGGCGATATGCAGGTAGTAGTTGTGCGCGTGGCCCCGCGACCCATACCAGGGCCGCACGCTGAACGGCGGGGCATCCGGACCGGGCGTTCGCTCATAGGCAACGGTGTAGTTGCCTGGCCCGACGCCGAGCAGGGGCCGGCTGCGGAACATGTTCCAGCCGGCCTGGAGGTGGGCCATGCGCTCGACCACGGCGAAATTCTCAGGGGTCACGGCAACCCCGCGCACGTCGAAGAGGCGCAGGTTGCGCACCAGGCTGATGGCGCGCTGCTCGACCGCATCGGGCAACAGGCCGCCCCCGCCGAGCGCCAGGAGCGCCACACCCACCGCGACAACGGCTACCAGCAACCGCCGGACCAGTCTACGCAGATCGGCTGGTAGCAACGCAAACGCGGCGCCAAGCAGGGCCAGCAGGCCGGCCATGGCCCCGATCCACCCGCCCCGCGAGAAACTGGCCATCAGCGCCCCGCCGGTCAGGAGCGCGGCCACGCTGGTAAAAGCCAGGGTGAGGAGGGCCGGCCGGCGCGCCGCCCCCTGCCGCAGACCCACCAGGGCAAACAGGGCCAGGCCCACGGCCAGGGGCCAGGCCTGGTTCATATAGCCGGCGAACGAGTTGGGCTGCCCGATGGTGCCATACGCCCGCACCCGTCCGCCTCCGATCCCAAAACTCTCAGGACCCAACCCCAGGGCAAACTGCACCAGGCCCAGCGCGCCCGTTACCGCGGGGGCCGCCAGCAGGCATGCCAGCAGGCCCCAGACGCGCCAGGAAGCAACGGGATGCGGGCATTTCGCCCGTTCGACCCTCAGGGCGCGCAGGGCGAGCATATAGACCAGCAGCACCGTGGACCACCGCGCCGTCTCGCGCAACCCTTCGGCAAGACTAAAGGGAGTGAACACGGCCGAGAGCCCCAGCGTCCACACAAAAACAGCCAGGGGCGCGAAGAGCGGCCCCAGAACCAGCGGTTGCTCGGGGAAGGCGAGGAGGTGCAGGGCCAGACTGGCCGCGGCCAGCAGCAGGGCCGCCTGGGTCACGGTAAGACCGCCGGGCAGGAGCCACACCTCCTGCACCGGCACCGACAGAACCAGCAAATACAGCGCCCAGATGGGGGCGAGCAGGGCCAGGGTCGCGGCCAGGGCGCCGATGACGAGCAATGCCGCCAGAGAGGGCGGCAGGGTTGCCACTCCCAGGCCCAGGGCGAGGGCGCCAACCAGGGCCGCCAACCTCGCGCGCCGGGCCCGGGATCCGAAACCCCGGACCTCCGCAGACCAGCGCATCAGCTACAACTCACCCCGGCGTCGAAGCTCTTCGCGGAACCAGGGAATAGTCTGCTGCAACCCCTCTTCCAGGGTCACCAGCGGCTCCCAGCCCAGCACGCGGCGCGCCTTAGCAATGTCGGGTTGGCGCACCTGCGGATCATCGCGGGTGCGGAGATCCTTATAGACGATCGGGCTCTTGCTGCCGGTCAACCTGATCACCACATCGGCAAACTCACGGATGGTGAACTCGCCGGGATTACCGATGTTAACTGGCTCAACTTCTTCCGAGAACAACAGGCGATAGACCCCTTCAACCAGATCGCTCACGTACTGAAAACTGCGAGTCTGCGAACCATCGCCATACACGGTGAGCGGTTCATTCTTGAGGGCCTGCTGGATAAAATTGGGCACCACCCGGCCATCGCGCAGGCGCATGCGCGGCCCATAGGTATTGAAGATCCGTACGATGCGCGTATCGAGGCCGTGGTAGTTATGATAGGCCATCGTCATCGCCTCGGCGAAGCGCTTGGCCTCATCATAGACTCCCCGCGGCCCGACCGGGTTGACGTGACCGTAGTACGTTTCGGGCTGAGGATGCACCTGCGGATCGCCGTACACCTCGGAGGTAGAGGCCAGCAGGAAGCGCGCGCCCTTCGCCTTGGCGAGACCCAGCGCCTTGTGCGTACCAAGGGCGCCGACCTTGAGGGTCTGGATGGGCAGTTCCAGGTAATCAATCGGCGAGGCCGGCGAGGCGAAGTGCAGAATGGCATCAAGCGGCCCATCCACGTAGATGTAATTCGTAACATCGTGCTTGATAAACATAAAGCGGGGATGGCCCGCGAGGTGCGCGATGTTATCCGTGGTCCCGGTGATCAGATTATCCATCGCGATCACCTCGTGACCCTCGCTGAGGAACCGGTCAGCGAGATGGGAGCCGAGGAACCCCGCGCCACCGGTAATAAGCACGCGCATGCTGAGCCTTCTCTCTCCTTGTTCAATACGCCCCACGACCGCTGATCAGTACCGGGATAAGCATCAGCAGGATGCGCAGATCCATGCTGACCGACCAGTTCTCGGCGTAGTAGATATCGAGCCGAACCTGCTCATCGAACGACATATCGCTTCGCCCCAGGGCCTGAGCCAGACCGGCGCACCCGGGCAGCACCTCCAGCCGGCGGCGATGCCAGGGTTCATAGCGCGCCACCTCATCGGGAAGCGCCGGGCGCGGGCCAATCAGGCTCATCTCCCCCCGCAACACGTTCCAGAACTGCGGCAACTCGTCAAGACTACTCCGGCGCAAGAAACGCCCAAGGCGGGTAATACGCGGGTCATCGCGCATCTTAAACAACGGCCCATCGGCCTCATTTCGGGCGACCAGATCAGCCTTGCGCGCCTCGGCATCGGGCACCATGGTCCGGAACTTGTAACACACAAAGGGTTGCCCGCGCTTGCCCACGCGAACCTGGCGGAACAGCACCGGACCGCGCGAGTCCAGCTTGATCAGCAGGGCAATGAGGGCGACAAGGGGAACCACGAAGGGCGCCGTCAGGATCACCGTGGCTACGTCAATGGCGCGCTTGAGCAGCAGATTGGCGCCGCTCAGCCGGATCTCCCTGGGTCGCAGCAGCGGCACACCGCTCAGTTGCAGCACATCCACCCGGTCGAAACTTAACTGGTACAGATCCGGGGCCAGTTGGTATCTGACCCCCAGGCGCTGGCAAACGGCCACCAGTTCCGGCAGGCGGGCCTGCTCGGAAAAGGGCAGGGCCAGAATGACCTGCTGCGCGCCGCTCTGCAGAACGGCTCGCTCCAGGTCCTCCAGCGTGCCCAGGTGGCGATAGACCCGCGTGGCCCGGCCATTCGCAACGATCGGCCGGTCGTCAACATACCCCACCAGCGTGTAGCCCAGGCCCGGAGACGAGGCAATGCCGTTCATCACCTGCTGGCCCAGGCCGGTTCCGCCAACTACCAGCACCCGGTCCTGGCCAACTCCGTGCGACCACTGCCAGTGCCGCACACTCGCGAGCGCGATCCGCCAGCCGCTGAGGAGCGTAAAAATGCTCACCCCGGCGAAGGCGAAGATCAAACGTGAATAGTAGAATGGCTTGTAGAGGAACACAAAAATGATCAACAGGGCCAATCCGGTCACCAGACTGTTGAAAATGACACCAAGTTGATCGAACAAACTCAGCCGGGGAGCGGCGCGATACAGGCCCCGACTGGCGAAGCGCACCCCGAGGAAGAGCATCAGCGGCAGGACCGAGGGAAGCAAAAAGGCGCTAAAATCCACATAGTTCTTCGTGGCAACCTCGAGTACCACGCGGTCGAACGGTGGGGGCCAATCGGCCAGGTAGCGCAACCAGTAGGCAATGGCGAAACCGGCAAAGATCAGCGCCTGATCGAGTGCCACCACCCCCACGATCGCCAGGCGCCGCAGGCGCCGCTCGACCAAGGGCTGGTCAGGGGCGACCAGTACCGGTTGAGTGGTCTGGTGGATGCTTCTGTCCATCCGGGTTTCTCCCACGTACCCGGCCATTGCGAAGGGGGCCATGCGCCCGTGCTATCAGACAGGGCAATGCGGGGCGCCGCCTAACGCTCCACCGCTACCTCCTGACGCCAGCCTGGTCGGGGACGAGCCTGAACGTGTTGGATAACGCCCGTGATCCTGATCCTGGCCCGGGTACGGCGACCCATGTGATTGGTGATCGGCCAGAGCGCGAGCCGGGTATACGCGGATTGTACCATACTCCAGTCCCGCATCCGAGGGTCGAGGCATTGGCTGCGCGAACGCTTCGGCCTTGCCGGGCAGGGGCCGAACCTGGTTGCCGGGGCGGGAACCGTACCTTACGCTATCTGCTGGGTGCCATCGTTAACGCCGTCCCCGCCTTCGGTGGGTCGGGACCGGAGGCTCTCCAGATACAACGAGACGCCAGGGATAGCTGCGACCATCAGCATGAGCGCGAGAAGAGCAAGCCAGGCCATAGGTCCTCTAACCAGGGCGTGTTTCAGACCTGAGCGTTCCGGTTTGACCACTGCTCCAGGGTTCCTCGTAACCAGTCTGTGGAGGTATGGAGGTGTGGAGGTGTGGGCCGGACCGTTAAGCGACCTTGAAACACGCCTTACATTATGTATCGATTCCTACTTACTACAACGAAGGTTGTCATTCCGAGCGAAGCGAGGGATCCCGGCTTTGATGCCAAACCGGGACCCTTCGCTCCGGCTACGCCTCCGCTCAGGGTGACAGGCGTACAGCGTACTGATGCGGCAGAAAGCCAACCTTCGTTGTAGTACTATTCCGAGCGGCGACGCGAAACGCTCAATCGTCACACGTGCCTGCTGGCCTGCCTTGCGTCACTGGAAGGCTATCTATCCTACCACACTTGCGCCCTGGCGCAAGTGGAGGCGAACCAGTACGTGTTCACACCTGGGGGAAAGGAATCTTAGGAGGCAGCCGCTTGACTGAGCAGCCGGAGGCATGTGTCGAAGGGGTTGCGCCCGCGC
>DAOUDA010000043.1:0-12249 GCA_034431835.1 Chloroflexaceae bacterium
CCAACGCCGACCAGCGGGGCCGCCGCCACGCGCAGCGAGCCGCCGCGGGCCACCCCGACCGCCCCACCTGCGTTCCCCGACCGGCGCGATATTCCCCTGCGCCGCCGGGGCGCCGCCCTGGCGCCGTCACCGGCCTTTCCCGTCGCCCGCAGCGGCTCCGGTGACGCCGGCCCGGAGGATCGCTTAGCGTCTGATGAGCGCCGCCCCTCCACTGGTGGACGGGTGGAGCCAGTACCGACAGTAGACTAGGGAACGATTATGAGCACTCGCCCGTATCTCGGCGTCAATGTCAATGCGGCCAGCGTTGAGGAGCTGCGCTACCGCGGGCTGCTCGAGGAGGGCGAGACGCTCCTCGCGCTCTTCGACGGCGTATTGCTGGACGAGCAGCGCCGCCGCGTCGGCGGCCTTGCCCTGTCGGATTTTGTGGTGCTCACCGACCGGCGCGTCATCACCTGGGCGCGCGGCTTTTTCAACGATACGGTGGACGGCTTCGAATGGAAGGACATCGACGTCGTCAATGCCGAAACCTGGGACCCCTGGCACGGGCGCGTCACCCTGGCCTTCCGCCTGCCGCCGGTGGCCCCGCGCACCCGGCGGGTCGCGGTCAACGGTTCGTTTGAAGAGCCTGGATCCGGCGAACGGCTGGTGATCAACATCCTGGACTACATGCCCGCCGACGATGTCAGCATGCTGGCCGAGATGGTGCGCTGGGTGGGCGATCAGGTGGTGGCCGGCCTGACCGATGAGACCCTCGTGGCGGCCTTTGTTGAGCGCTTCCCGGCCGTCGAACGCCAGCCACTCCAACCGTTCTTCACCGCGCCCGAGCCGCTGCCCCCCGCGCCCGCCCCGCCGAGCGAGGAGGCCAGCAGTTCGCGCCGCCGACGCTGGTGGCAGTTTGGCGCGAGTGAGGCGCCCGCTTCCGGCCTGACGCCTCCGACGACCCCGGGCAACCTGATCGCCTCCTACGAGAGCCAGCGCAACGCCGCGGCCGCCGGGAGCGGCGTGCCGGCCATGCCGCTGCCCGGGCCGGCAGGCCCCCTGCCGACCCTGCCCGAGCAGCCGAGCATGTACGAGGTCAGCCGCTCGCTGCGCCTGATGCTGGAGGCGCCGCGCAAACTGGCCCGCGGGCTGCGCCGGGCCACCGAGGCCGTGAGCGGCGCGACCGAACTGGTCAATGGGCTGCAAGATCCGCGGGTGCGCCGCAATGCCATGCGCGGCCTGTACCACGTGGCGGCGCAACAGGAGGCCGATGGCGGCCCACTGGCCCCCGTGGGGCCGGTGGTTCGCGCGGCGGTGCGGTTCGCCGAACCGCTGGAGGAGCCCCGGGCCGAGAACGCGCAGGCCCGGCGCATTCAGGTGCGCTCGAGCGTGCGCCGCGTGACCACGAGCACCGCGGCCGAACCGGCCGCCACCGCGCCACGCCAGTCGGCAGCCGCCGAGGCGCCCGCCGAGACGCCCCCGCGCCCCGAGCCGGTGCGCCGCAGTATCAGCGTGCGGCGCGTTGACGCGCCCCCGCCCGAAGCCAGGCAGTCGGCGGACGAAACACCCGTTGACCCGCCGGCGCCAGAAGCGCCGCGCGTGGCGCCGGTGCGCCGGATCGCCGTGGGCCGGGTCGAACACGCCTCCGAAACGACCAGTGTGAACGGCAACGGCAAGTACGAAGAGTAGGAGCGGTCGGTCGAAGCACGCCACCCGCGCGCTTCGACCCACGGCGTCGGGTCGAAGCGCGCCCGTAGGGGCCAGATTACCGTCAGGGGACGTATGACGCGTGTCATCATCTACTCGGGGAAAGGCGGCACCGGGAAGACCACCATCTCGGCGGCTACGGCGACGCTGCTGGCGCGCATGGGCCGCCGGACGCTCGTGCTCTCCAGCGACCCGGCGCATTCCCTGGCCGACGCCCTGGGCACGACCATCAGCCGCGACCGCCCCACGCCGATTATCCCCGGGCTGTATGGCCTGGAAGTGGATACGATCTACGAGTGGCGCCATAACCTGGGCGGCTTCCAGCAGTTCGTCGCCTCAACCTACGCCAATCGGGGCATCGATCGCTCGACGGCAGCGGAACTGGCCAACCAGCCCGGCCTCGACGAGATCCTCGCCCTGCAACGGGTCATGCTGGAGGCGCAGAGCGGCCGCTGGGACGCGATCGTGCTCGACACCGCCCCCACCGGCAACACCCTGCGCCTGCTGGCCTATCCGGAGATGATCATCGGCGGCGATGCCGGCAAGAAGTTCTTCCGCGTCTATCGCGGCCTGGCCAACGTCGCCCGCACCTTCAAGCGCGACCTGCCCGATGATCGCTTCTTCCAGGAGGTGGGTACGCTGCTGGAAAAGATGGAGCAACTGGCCAACTTCCTCCTCAGCCAGGAGATCTCGTTGCGCCTGGTGCTTAATCCCGAACGGCTGCCGCTGCTGGAGACGCGCCGCGCCTACACCTTCCTCAATCTCTACGGCATGCTGGTGGACGCGGTGATGGTCAACAAGATCCTGCCCCGGCGCGCCGATCTCGGCCCGTACTTCGACTACTGGGTGCGCCTCCAGCAGGGCTACCTGCGCGAGATTGACGCCAGTTTCGCCCCAACGCCGATCTTCCGCACGGTGTTGCAGGAGGGCGAGCCGATCGGCGTGAAGGCCCTCGAGGCCATCGGGCGGGCCACGTTTGGGACGGCCGACCCCGGCGCGTTGCTCTACGACGAGCGCCCGATCTGGCTGGAGCAGTGGAACGAAGAAGGGGAGCGCGGGCGGTACGAACTGTGTATGCGTCTGCCCTTCCTCGACGAAGAAGAAGCGGTCGAACTGACCCGCAGCGGGCCGGATCTTTCGCTCGCGGTGGGGCGCATTCAGCGAACCATCGCACTGCCGCGCATTCTCTACAACTGCACCCTGGGCGAGCACCGCTACGAAGACGGGGTGCTGCGCCTGGAGTTCCGCGAAGCGGTGGACGAACGCCTCCAGCCACTGGTGGAGGATTCTGACGACGTGCGGGTCGAGGCCGCCTAACGCGATAATCGGAGAGGCGCATCTGGATAGGGAGCAAGGCCCTACTTCGTGGCCTGGTGGGCCATCTGGCATGGCCAACCAGTGACGACGCAGCCGGGGCGCGCCGCCAGTTTCGCCCGCCCGGCGCGCGTGTTTCTTTCGCACGGGCAGGTGGCGGACCGTGGACACAACCATGCGGATTCTGGTTTTTACGTCGTATAACAACCTCTTACAGAGCGCCGCGGCCCTTGCCACGGCCTGCCACGCAGCGCGACGCGGCGCGCGCGTGTTGCTGGCCTCCGTCGGCCCCGGGCACCTCATTGGCGCGCTGCTGGGACAGAGCCTCGGCTCACGCCCCCTCGAACTGGAACCGCACCTGGCGGCCATGGAGATCAACCCGATCGAGGAGATCGGCGGGCGCTGGGACGAGGTGCGCGGCACCCTGCGGGGCAACTTCGTCAACCGGCTGCGCGAGATCGGCTCCGAAGAACTGCCCGCCTTCGCCGGCATGGACGCCACCGCCGCGCTGCTCGTGGCAGACCGGGCGCGGCAGACGGGGCGCTTCGACCTGCTCATCTTCGACGGCCCGACACCCGATACGCTCATTCGCTCAATGGCGCTTCCCGACAGCCTGCGCTGGCTGCTCCGGCTGGTCTTCGGGCTTGACCGCGGCCCCGGGCGCTCGCGGCTGTCGCAGGAGACAGCGCTCATCCCGGCCACGTTGATCGCGCCGAGCGCGCTGGCCCCGCTCCAGGATCTGCGGGTGATGCTGGAAGAGCAACGCGCCCGCTTCGATGGCCTTACCGGCACGCGCGTGCGCATGGTCGTCACCCCCGAGGAACTGCACCTGCCGGCCGTGCGCCAGGCGCTTATGGCCCTGGGCTTCCACGGGTTGGCGATGGACGACCTGATCGTCGCCGGTGAACTGAGTGAGGTAGACGAGGTCTCGCGCCGCGAGTTCTCGCCCGAAACCGGGAACGTGCGCCCCCATCTGCGCGTGGGCGCGGTGCCCACCCGCCCCGCCGACCGCGATACCTGGGCCCTGCGCGGCGCGGCCCTCTACCGCGACAGTGACATCTACAGCCCCACCGCGCCGACCCGCCCGCCCGTGGGTGAACGGGAAGTGCGCCTCTACATCCCGTTTATGGACCCCAAGAGCCTCGACCTGGCGCTGGTCAGTGAGGAGGTGGTGGTGCGGCTGGGCGAGCAGCGCCGCCACATCTTGTTGCCGGGCATCGCCGAAGGGGGCCGCCTGCGCGCGCGGGTCGAAGGCGAGGTCCTCCGGCTCTGGGTGGAGTGAGCCGCCGTTCCGGCGCGTAGCCGGACGCTATGTAGAGAGACGGCCATGAGCGTAACGTCACGCGTGGCGCCTACCGCCAAGTACACCACCTACAAAGCCGAGGTGGAGGCAAAACTTGCCGGCAAGCTCAGCGCCGGCGAGCGGAAGCGCCTGGAAGGCGAACTCCGGCTGCTGGAGCGGGCGCGCTTCGTTGACGTGCGCGGTGTGACCCACCACTACATGGACGTCGGCCCCGCCGACGGCGAACCGCTCGTGCTCATCCACGGCTGGGATTGTTCCTCCTACTGGTGGCACCACATCGTCGATCCGCTGGCCCAGGCCGGCTACCGGGTGATCGCCTACGACCTGAAGGGCCATGGCTTCTCCGATAGCGACCCCGCCCGCGATTACACCGTGGCCGGTTTCAGCGCCGATTTGAAGGCCCTGACCGAGGCCCTGGATCTGCCCCCGCAGCATGTGGCCGCCTTCTCCCTGGGGGCCTTCGTGGCGCTGCACTACGCGGCGCATTACCCGAACCAGGTGCGCTCCCTGGCCTTCTTCAACTTCGCGCTCTTCCAGTACAACAAGTTCGCCTCCGCGCTGATTCCGGGGATGCTCGACACGGTCTTCAACCGCATCTTGCGCCCGATCGAACGGCGGGGCCTGTGGTGGATCCCCTATATCTACGCCCTGGCCGTGCTGTCGAAGAATACCGCCCCGGTCAGCGACGTGAAACTGGCCACCCTGAGCCTCCGCTGCTGCGACCCCGAGGCCGTGCGCGTCTCGGCGCGGGAACTGTCGCGCCGG
Source organism: Chloroflexaceae bacterium (assembly GCA_034431835.1). GTDB lineage: Bacteria > Chloroflexota > Chloroflexia > Chloroflexales > Chloroflexaceae > JACAEO01. The sequence goes on from DAOUDA010000043.1 coordinate 5,069, forward strand.
GAGGTGCTGGAGGCAGTGGGGGAGCAGATCGCCAGCGTGCGCCGGCCCATTTTGCTCGTCGCCGGAGCGGGGGACCCGATTATGCGCCCGTCGGGGGGGCGCAAGTTGATGCAACTCGCGCCGAGCGGCCAGTACCTTGAGGTGCCCCGCTGCGGGCACCTGATCCTGTTTGAACTTCCCGAACAGGTCATCCAGATCATGCGGCTCTTTTTGCGTGGAGCGCGTTAGCGCAGAGGCGGAGATCGGCTATGCAACTGCTTCTTCGAGCCAATGGCCAGCAGGCGGCGATCGACATGGATCGCGCCGGCAATCAGGTGCTGATGGTTGGCGAGCACCGCTACCAGCCCGCGCGGATGGCGCGCAAGGTGCGCCGGCTCACCGCTCAGATGTGGGGGGCGGCCATGGCCCCCGAGATCCTGAACGAGCGCCTGACCTTCGAGGCCCTGGAAGGCGGCAAGCCCTCCGGTCCGTGGACCGATAGCGGCAGTTTTTCGCCTCGCAGCGGGTCCTTCGTCAGTCTGGGCCGCTGGGACGAAGATGGCAGTATCGGCATCGCCTTGCACGAACTGGCCCACGAGATGCACCTGCGCGCCGGCGGCTACGACGAGAGCGACGGCGTGGTGCGCGAGGCGGTCTCGCTGCTCGCCGAACGCGAGGCCGGCCTCATTCGCACCTTCGAGCGCGAACCGTACTACACCGCCAGTAACCTGGTCGCCCAGCTCTGCGCCCTGCCGGCCTTCACCCACCAGCCCTTCGAGAAACGCTGGCACGAGATGATGCAGATCACCAACGATGTGGGCCTGGTGGACCTGGTCAACTACTACCTTGACAAGAGCGAGCGCCTCGGGCTGGCGCGCTGGCTCAAACGCGCCACCGCTAACCTTGACCTGCGCGACGCGCTGCTCAACAAGCTGGCCGTCACGTCGCTGCGCTACAGCCTGGAACTGCGGCGGCAGTTGATCAGCAACCTGGTGCGCTGCAACCCGCAGACGCCGCCCGACCAGGTAGCCTATGTCCTTGACGCTATTGTGACCCTTGACCGGCGGTACCCTGGCGATGATCTGAGCCAGATTATTGATTTCTGCTTCGCGCCCTATCTTCGCCAGCGCCACCGTATCTTCGCCCTGGGCTAGCACCGTTTGGGCCGACCAGGCGCAGGCAAGCCTGCGCGAATGGTGAGAGGAAACGTCTATGGCCGACAAGTATGGTTCTCCGAGCGGCTCATACAGTTGGCTGCCCGACTTCGTGCGGAAATGGTTGAATCTCGACGAAGAAGTGCCCGACTATGGTCCCGGCGCGGAGGTCAGCGCCCCGCTGGCGCCGCCCCCGGCACGCCCGGCGCCCAGCTATGGCGCCCCCGCGCCCGCCTATGGCGCCGCCGCCCCTGCCCCGGGCTACGGCGCCGCCCCCGCGCCCAGTTATGCGCCGAAACCCAGTTACACCCCGCCAACGCCGACCTATACCCCGCCAGGCCAGCCGGCGACCTACCGGGCGTTTGCCGCAGCGGGCCCTTCCGAGCCATCCGCCCCCCCTCCACCCACTCCGCGCCCGGAAACCCCGGCAACCCCCGGCGCACCGCTCCCTCCTGTCGAAGGAGTGGTCCAGCCGATCGGCTACCTGATCCGCTCCTATGTGCGTGGGGCCCTGCCGCCCCAGGGCCTGGAGCAATTCACCCGCGAGGCCCGCAGCACCTTCACCGATGTCTGGAAGTTCTACAGCTACTGGACTCGCTTCCAGACCGATGAACTGTTCCGCATGGGGCGTGAACTGACTGACGCCCTGTTCGGCGGGCGTGGCCGCAGCCTCGAGGCTGGCAATGGCGGACGGGAGCAACCCCGGCGCATCCGGGTGACCACCGTGAACGACTCCGAGGAGGCAAAGAAGCCCGCGCAGAGCATCGCACCTTCACCCTCATCGAGCGCGCCACCCCCTGCGGCGACCAGCGCCGCGGCCGCGGCAGCCGCGACTGCCGGCAAGGCCGCCGAGGCTGCGGAGAAGACCGCTCAGGCCGCGGAGAAGGCCGCGGAGAAGACCGCTCAGGCCGCCAAGGCTACCGCGAAGGCCGCCGCCGAGAAGACTGCCGAGGCCGCCGAGAAGGCCGCGGAGAAGGCGGCTGAGGCCGCTAAAAAAGCTGCGGGTGAGACGGGCAAGCAGGGCTAAGCGATTATCTCAACCGGCCCTACCGGATGGGAAGGTTTGGGAGGGCTGCGCCCTCTCAAGAGTATCCGTCGTGCCGTTCTCGTGGGATCTCGGGGAGACGCGATAAGGGCTGCGGGCCCCCGCCCCCCCGCCGAGACGGGGTCTCGTTGGGGTACGCGCCCGCAGCCGGTTCGAAGCCTAAGGAGACGTATGCAGCGGCCGATCGTAATTGTGGGGGGATGGCTCTCGTCGCCCAACGACTACTTTGGCATGGCCCGCACGCTGGCCAACCCCCCCTACGGGCGCATCGTCTATATCACCGATTTCGGGCGCATCGCGTGGGCCTCGCTACGTGATCCGGACTTCACGCCCGTGCTCGATGTGCTGGCGCAGACAGTGGAACTGGCGCTTGCCGAAACCGGCGCCGAGCGCATCGACCTGATCGGCCACAGCGCCGGCGGGCGCATTGCCCGGGCCTATCTCGGCCACCTGCCCTACAACGGCAAACTCTACGACGGGCAGCGCTTCGTCGCCACCCTGACCACTCTGGGCACTGCCCATACGACCTACGAGGTGTGGGTCAAGATCTTCGCCGGGTTGGTGAACGAACGCTACCCTGGCGCCTTCTACTCGCACATCAGTTACCGCTCCGTCGCAGGGCGGAGCGTGCGCGGGCGCCGCTTCGGCACTCTGGAGGAGATTGTCGCCTTCCGGTCCTACGAGGTCTCCTTCGGCGACGGTAATCAGATCGGCGACGGGATCGTGCCAACACACGCCTGCTACCTCGAAGGCGCCGACAATGTCATCCTGGAAGGCGCGCGCCACGCGCCCTACAACGCGCCCCGCACCTGGTACGGCGCTCCCGAGGTCATTCCGCTGTGGTTCGAGGAGGTTGCCGTTCCCGCCTGAGGTATGGGTCAGATCCCGGCGTTCCGGATTGACCGGTGCTCCGCCGCCCCGCCTGACCGGTCGGTGGAGGTGTGGAGGTGACCGGACGGTCAATCCCATTTGACACACGCCAGCTCGATGGGCGGGTTCGGAAGAGCCGGACCGCCGTCCCCGACCGCGAGGGGACAGAATACCGTAGATGCGCCATGGAGAGCGGATAGACGTATGCGCCCACTGGTCCTGATTGGCGGCTACCTGACCGGTCCAGGCGATTTCGCCGGCCTGGCCGCGACCCTGGAGCAACCGCCCTACGGCTATCGGGTTTTCGTGGCCCCGATCGGCCGGCTGCGCTGGGCGCTGACCCGCGACTGGGATTTCCGGCCCGTGCTGGAGATCCTGCGCGCCACGGTGGCGCGGGCGCTGGAGGAGACCGGCGCGGACACGGTGGATATCCTGGCCCACAGCGTCGGCGGCACCGTGGCGCGGATGTACCTGGGCGAACAGCCCTACCTCGGGCAGGTCTACGGCGGACGGCGCTACGTGCGCACCCTGGTGATGCTCGGCACGCCGCACCACAGCCAGGAGTACTGGACGCGCCGGTCGGTGGGGTTCGTCAACCGGGCCTATCCGGGCGCGTTCTACGATGACGTACACTACGTGTCGGTGATCGGACGGGCCATCCAGGGCCATCCACGCGGCACGCTGCGCGAGCGTATGGCGAGCAAGAGTTACATCATGGTCTCGGGCATGGCACACGAGCGAGCCTGGGGCGACGGCATCACCACGCTGCACTGCGCGGCCCTGCGCGGCGCGGAATACCTCGTGGTGGACGGCGTGAGCCATTCGCCGCTCCACGGGCGCCCCTGGTACGGCGACCGAATGGCCCTGGCGCGCTGGGGCCGCGTGTTGAGGAAAGAAGCTTTAACAGAGACGCCAGTTGTTTGAAATACCTCTCTTTTGTACTATAATACAAAGGCATGCAGACGAAGCTCCTGGACCGCTACATTCTCTACGTGATGGCTCTGGTCAGCGGTGTGTCGCTCGCCTGCTACACTGCGGTGGTGCGCCTCTGCGGCCAGGAGGCGCGGGAGCACCGGCCCGAGCGCGCCGCGCTCCGCACGCGGCTCGCCAATCTGGCCCACGCGCTTGACTGGCTGATGAACGTGATGGTGGCCACGGTCGGCATCGGGCGCCTGTTCCGCGAAGAGAGCTTCGGCGGCCAGTACCAACCCCGCTGGTTGAAGGTCTACTTCATGCTCAGCGGGCCACTGCCCACCATCGGGATGGTTGGCGCAATGATCACCGGCCATCGCTGGGGGCCGCGTCTCGGCAGCGACCCGCTGCGCCGGCGCATCCATCGTGGCCTGGCGTGGCTCGGCTACGTGAGTTGGTGGTTCAGTTACCTGCCCATCTTCGCCCAACCGCTGTTGAACCGTCTGGGCAAACAGCGGATCGAAGCGGCGGAGATGGTGGGCGAGGAGTAAGCGCCTCGATTGGCATGGAGCGTTGTGTAGAAAGAGGACCGACGGATATGACCAGCTCGCAGACCCAGTACCGCTGTTTCCCGAATTGCCTCTGTATGCGCGACGATGAAGAACTCGCGCGGGGTATGGAGCGGGCATACGAGATGGTCTTCAAGGGTACGGTGGATTTCTTCGTGATCAAGGCCGCCTCCGACCTGGGCCTGTTCGAGGCCATGGCCGGCGGCCCGCAACCCGTCGCCGCGCTCGCCGAAGCCACCGGAACGGTGCCGGCGCGCCTGGAACGGCTGCTGATCACCATGGAGCAGGTGGGCCTGGCCCGCGCCGCCGAGGGCGCCTGGTGCCTGACACCCTTCGCCGAGCAGTTCTTCACCGCTCAGGACCAGCACCGCAACATGACCATGGTGCCGTTCGTGAGCTATATGAGTGATCTCATTCAGAGCTACTACGCCAACCTCGCCGATGTGACCCGCGGCAAGCTGGATTTTACCAGCCAGGTGCCGCATCCGCCGCGCACCCGGGAGGATAGCGCCTTCTATGAGAACATTCACCGCTCCAACATCCACTTCGTGCAGAAGTTCCTGCGCGACAAGGCCCGCCTGGAGGGTGTCAGGCGACTCATCGACGTCGGGGGCGGCATTGGCGACATCGCGGCGTCGTTGTGCGACAAGTACCCGGAACTGCGCGTCACCCTGCTGAACCTGCCCAGCGCCCTGGATCTGGTGCGCGAGAACATGGCCGCGCGCGGCCTGAGCGAGCGTGTCACGCCGGTGGCGGTGGATATGTACCGTGAACCGTACCCCGAGGGCGACGCGGTGCTCTTCGCGCGCATCCTGTACCCGATGAACCGCCAGTTCTCGACGATGTTGCTCAAAAAAGCCTGTGACGCGCTACCCAGGGGCGGGCGGGTGCTCATCCTCGACATGATCATCAGCGACCCGGCGCGCCCTAACTACGATTATCTGACCCACTACCTCTGCAGCATTGGCATGAACTTCTCGGTGCTGGAGTTCAAGGACCACGCGATCTACCCCGAGTTGCTGCAGGAGGTGGGCTTTAGCGAAGTGACATGCGACGAAGCCTACGACCACGTGCTCTACCAGGCAGTGAAGCAGTAGGAGGAACCAGGCGCCAGTTTGGGGCCATCTGCCATTCGTGTTCGCCGGTGGACGTGTGGGAGCGTCCCGTCCTGTGATAAAGAGCCGCCACGCCGATGATCACAACCTCTGAAAAGCACGTTCCGCTGGGCAAGAAGATCCGCGCGCACATTGAACTGGCCGATCCGGTGACGTGGATCTCGCCTTCCATCGTTACGTTATGCGGCGCGCTGGCTTCAGGACGAGACATTGGCTTCCAGTGGACCAGCCCGCGCGACTGGGGCCTGGCGCTGCTGGGGGCGCTGATGTGCGGTCCATTGGGGACGGGCTTCAGCCAGAGCATCAACGATTACTTTGACCGCGACATTGACGCCATCAACGACCCGGAGCGACCCATCCCCGCCGGACTGGTGACGCTGCAAGAGGCGCGGCTGAACTGGATCGTCCTTGGCGCAGCGACGTTCCTGGTCTCGCTGGTCTTTGGCAACCCGCTCATCCCGGTGCTGGCGGTGCTGGGGATCATCCTCTCGGTGATCTACAGCATGCCGCCGATCAAGCTGAAGAAACACTACTTTCTCGGCCCGCCGGCAGTTGGCCTGGGCTACGTCAGTATGAGCTGGCTGGCGGGGCATCTGATCTTCGCGCCCCTCACCTGGGAAAGCGTCATCGTTGCCTGGATCAACGGATCGCTGGCGGCGGGCCTGCTCTTTCTAAACGATATCAAGAGCGTCGAGGGTGACCGGCTGCACGGTTTGCAATCGCTCACGGTGGCGATCGGGGTGCAAAAGACGCTGATCATCGCCTATCTGACGATCAACCTGTCCGAGGCGCTGTTAATGGTGCTGGCGCTCATCTGGGGGTATTACTGGGTAGCCGCGTTCATTCTCCTATCAATCGTGGTGCCGATCCGTAATCAGATCAAACTGTATCGAGAGCCCAATCAGAAGAACTACGTGCGCTATCTGCTCTCGAGCAACCCGTTTGTCGCCCTCATCCAGTTCGTGTCGGCGTTCATGGTCGGCGGCTATTTTGGATAAGTTCTGGAGCGGGCGCGGGAGCGCCTGGGTAGGCGCCTGAGACACCGTTCCATCACTAGCAGCGCTCTGCGAGCAGACAAGGGAGGTTGGCCATGTCGGAAACCACAGGTGAGGTGCGGGTGCGGACGGTTCGCACACGCAGAAGCGACAGTCTCATGGAGTCGGCGATGGAGTTTGGGGGTGGGATCGTGCGCCTGGGCTTCTCGATCTTCACGCTGCCCCTGGCGCTGCTGCCACCCGAATCGCGCACGCATATGCGCAACGCAACCCAGGAACTGATGTACGCCTTCGCCAGCCTGCCGCGCGATTTCGCCGAAATCGCCGGCGAGGCGATCGAGGCCTGGGCCGGCGAGCCTTCGGCGCCGGCGGCAAGCCACACCAAAGCGCCGAAGGATGAGATGTCCGTGAACTAAGAACCACTCCGAATAACCTGGCCAGTGTCAATGCAGGGTAGTCTACCCGCTCCGTGTTGATCGCCTGATCGCGGGCCATTGGCCGACGCGCTGAGGCGTCAGGACGTCATCGCAAACTGGCGTGAT
>DAOUDA010000044.1:0-12540 GCA_034431835.1 Chloroflexaceae bacterium
TCTGGTGGTGATGGATAGTTTTTTGCGGGGAGGGCTTCGCCCTCCCACGCCCCCTCCCGCCGCATCCATCACCATCATCGTGACAGCCCACCAGGTGTCTGGAAGCCGCGCCCCCGCGCAGGGAGGGTCCGGAAGGGCGCAACCCTCCCGGGAAAGCCATTATTTGTTCCGTTGGTGTCCTGCGAAGCCGGATTGAATAGCAACAAACGCCTATGGCCGTCGAGTTCGTGAAATGCCCCACCTGCAAGCAAAAACTCGCCATCATGGACTATGTGACCGAAGGTATGCTGGTGGTGTGTGCCAATCCAGACTGCGGCACCAGCCTGCGCATTGTCGGACGGCGACCGTTGCGGGTGGAGGCGGTGCCCGAGGAAGAGACCTACACGCCCGATTATCGTCCCGAGTCCTATGGCTGATGACAGGCTGCCAGACGGGGGGGTGGCCGGGGAAACCCGGTTTCCCCGAACGCCGCCTGAGGGGAGAAGTGTTCTGAAGTGGCTGCTGTTGCTGGCTGTGACCCTGCTGCTTGCCGGTTGTCTGCAGATCAGTGGCGAGGCAACGACGATCGATCTTGGGCCGGACGGCGGCAATGTGAGCACCAGCTTCGTTGGCGCGGAGGGCAGCGCGGAGCGTACATTGGCCCTGGATCGTCCTGGAGTTGCGGCGCAGGTGATCGTCATGGTCGAAGTGCGCTCGGGTGATCTGGAGGTGAGCCTGTTGCAGCCCGATGGCGCAGTCGCCTTCGTGACGGCCTCGCGTCCCGGCGCTCAGGTCACGCGCTCCGGAGTTGTTCGCGCCGATGAGGCCGGTCGCATTCGCTACCGGGTGAGCGCCCGCGGTGCCCGCGACGGGGCGTTTCAGGTGTTTGTGCAGCTATGACGCTGTGGGGGACGCCAATCCTCACCCTCCCCCAACCCCATACCTCTCCACCGCACTTTCAGGGACGGACAGAACGCATGAGCGTAGATACGGTTTATGGCATTGGGATGCGCCGCTTCACCCGCACCTCCTGCCCTTCTCCCGCGTTGCGGGAGAGGGGAGAGCAGAGCCGAGCATTGGGGCGTCCCAGAGCGGCAGCGGCTGTTGTAGCTCACATGTTTTGTCCGCCCCTGAACCACCGCGCTGGGGGGAGGGTGAGGACCGCCGGTCACCCGAGCAGCGCGGCGATTGCCGTGTGGGGCAGCGCGACCAGGTCTACGGGGGTGGTAGCGACCACGCTGGCCGCGGCCGGGCCGCTATGCAGGAGTTCTACGTCACCAAAGAGTTCGGCTGGCCCCAGCCGGGCCACCGCCCGCGGCGCGGCGCCGTCGTCGCGGCGAACCACGGCGACGTGCCCCGCGACGATGACGAACAGGTGCTGCTGCGCCTGACCCTGCCGGATGATCAGGGTGCGCGCGGGGAGTTGCAGCGTCTCGGCCTGCGCGGCGAGTTGCCGTAGCGTGGCCCGCGGCAGGGCCTGGAAGAATGGCGTTCGCTCGAGGGCGCGCACCACTGCCGTGGGGTTCTGGGCGGCGCTGACGCGCGGAACGATTCGCTTCAGGTCGGCGTTGCTCACGAAGAGCAGCACACTGTCAACGCTGGCGCGATACTCGCGGGGCGCGGCGGCTTCCTCGTCATCGCCGGCGCCGAAGGTCGCGCCCCGGTGCAATTCGGACACCACGCGGTCCCGCTCCCGCACCACCACTTCCCCGGCTTCGATGATCCACTGGCCCCCCTCGGGCTGCCCGCCGACCATAAGGCGCGTTCCGGCGCGAACATGGCGCCGTTGCAGCGCGTCGGCGAGGGCGTGCAGTTCGGCATCGTCGCAGGCGGCGAAGCGTTCCACCTCGCGCAGCAGACGCAGGCGCGCCGCGCGGGCGTCGCCGAAGGCGCGCGAGAGTTGCCGCGCCCAGGGCGTGTGGGGAAAGCAGCGCCGGTCGGCCACCTCGCGCTCGGGCCAGGGCAGGGCGTCGTAGGCGGCCTGGATGGCGCGACGGGCAAAGGTGAGGCCGGCCAGTTGCTCGATTGCCGCCACGGTGTAGCGCAGAACCTCGGCATAGCGCGCGCCCTGGATGTCGAGGGGCGCGGCGGCGAGGCCCGCCCCGATGCGGGCCTCGTCGTGGTCGAGGGTCACGTCCCAGTTGGCAGTGGCGGCCACGATGTCCAGGCGGTCATCGAGGGCGCGGGCGCGCCGCGCGCCGTGGTAGGCGCGGAACATCAGGTAGAGGCCGGCGTAGGTGTGGCGGAAGGCGCTTTGCAGCCGTTCGGCTTCACCGCTTGCAGGCGCCATGGGCCACGCCCGCTCCTGGGGGCCGATCTGCCGCAGGGCGACCACATGCGAGCACCAGGCCGCCGTCCAGAGTCCCGCGGCGAGGATGGCGGCGCTTTGCCCCACCGGAGCGGCGCGCAGCCGCGGGTCGAGTTCCAGCACATAGGCCGCCGTCTGAGCGGCGATGCCCAACCAGAGCAGCAGCCAGCTCCACCGCAGCCAGGAGGTGCGCATACCGGCGATGAGCGGCAGCAGCAACGCCAGGGCCGCGGCGCCACCGTAGACCGGCGCGGCGATAATGACCTGCAGCGCGAAGGGATCGGCGGGTCGGGCAGCCTGCGCCAGCCCGATGGTGAGGCCGCCGCCGAGGAAGGCCAGGACCAGCAGCAGGGCGCTGCCCGCCAGTTCGAGGGGCGAGGTCAGGCGCAGGTCAACATCGAGCAGGGCGATGAAGCCGGCGAAGAAGAGCAGGGCAAAGCCAGCGTTCTGCAGGAACGACCAGAGCAGGGCCCGTTCTGGAAAGAGGAACGCCCCGCTCAAGGCCAGGATTTCGAGGGCCGTAACCAGCAGAAAGGCGTCGAGGGCGCGAGCGAGGGTGGCGCGGCGATAGTCGGCGTGGAGGATGATCTGGGCCGCCAGGGCCGCGCACCAGAGCAGCGGGGCGATCAGGGTCGTCTCGACGCCGCGACCGAAGCGCATGGGCAGCGCGGCGAGGGCCAGGACGAAGAGCGTCAGCGTGGCGGCGACGAAGGCCGGGCTCCGCCCGTAGCCGCGTCGGGCCAGGCGGGCAGCGGCAGCCTGGACGAGCCACCAGGCCGCCAGCAGCAGGCCCAGGCCCAGAGGCGCTACCACCGCGGCCACGATGACGATCGCCGCCACCCGGTTGAGCGGCCCGCCGGCCCACAGCGCGCCAAGGAGACGCGCCAGGTGCGCCTGCCAGAAGGCCAGGGCCAGGATCACGGCCAGGGCGGTGTAGGCCGCCGCGAACAGGCCGTAGAGGGCGTAGACCCGCTCCGCGGGGGCCAGGGGCGCGCCGACGCGGAGTTTCCGCCACAGGGGGCCGCTGATGAACCCCAGGGCCTCCCGGCGCAGGTTGGGCATCCCCAGCCAGTCGCTGAGGATGTGGTAGCCGTCCAGTTCCAGCAGCGGGTTGAGATTGCACAGCGCCGCCAGGTAGGCCGCTACGGCCAGGGTGTAGGCCGCCGCGCCCGGGGCGCCCACGGGCAGCAGCGCCGCCGCCAGGGCCGCCGCCGAGCCTACCAGCAGGTCGCAGAGCGGCCCCGCCAGCGAGACGATCATGCGCGCGCGGCGCCCGGCCAGCCACATGTCGCTGGTGTCCACGAAGGCCGCGGGCATGCCGTAGTAGATCATCACGCCGCCGCGCGGCACGCGCCGCCCGAAGTGCTTCACCGCCAGGGCATGGGCCAGTTCGTGCAGCACAAACGACACCAGCAGCGCCCCCCAGAGGGCCAGCAAGCTCAACCCGGCGTTGGCGGCGTCGATCACCGCGTAGCGTCCGCCCCTGGCCACCAGGCCAAAGGCGCCGAACCCGGCCATGACGAAGATCGCCAGCACGATGACGAAGGGTCGGGTGAAGAACAGCCAGCCGCCGCCGCGGTAGAGCGCGCCCGCCAGCGTGTCAACCCCCTTGATGGGAACGGGGTACGCCCGGAGCGCGCCAGCAACGCGGCGGCCCCACCCCTCGAGGCTCCGCCGTTCCAGACGCTGCCGCAGCCCGCGGTAGAGGTCCGCCGGCGCGTCGTCGAGGAAGCCGCCGCGGCGCAGACTCTCAACCAGATCCAGCACCGGCAGCAGGCGCCCAAAGCGCGTGAAGCCGACCAGCGCCAGTTGCTCCACGGTGCGTTCGCCGTCCATCGCCGTCCAGAGGGCGTGCTCGGCGCTGCTCAGGCGCACATAGCCACCTGCGGGGCTGCGTAACGCGACGAAGGTCGCGCCGTCCTCGACCAGCGTTTCCTCGGTAACCTCCGCGACCGGGCGGGGGCGATAGTAGCGCCGGTCGGCGCGGGCCCGCAACCCCGCCCAGATGCCCGCCGTGGATGGCGCTGCCGGTGCGCTCACGTGCCGCCTCAGGTCTTCATACAGCCGACCTGGACCGTCGGACGCGCCAGCGCGCGCCGCCAGAGTTGCCCAGAAACCTCCGCGCCGGTGGTTCATAGTCCTGACTGAGTCATTGCTGCCGTGTGATGCCATGAACCCTCACATCCGGCAGGGGCGTGGGCGAAACCTGGTTTCCGCGCCTTCCCATCAAGCCGTGGCGTGGGAGAAAGCCATTTTCCAACCTTCTCATCAAGCCGGGGCAGGGGGAAACCAGGTTTCTCCTGCGGTAGCCCGGAGGGTTGCGCCAGTGCAGGCCCCCTCCGGCAGGAGCGCGCCGAGGGGCGCTCCCTTCTGGATCCTCACTCTCACCTACTTCTCATCAACGATAGAGAACCAACAATCCGGTTACAACGTCATGGTAAATGATCAGGCTGAGAGCAACCATAGGGGGAGAAGGAGCAACGATCATGCACGAGTGTGTGGTGACCCTGACCACCGATCTGCGCGTGTGGCAGGATGAGCGTCTGGGGAGGCGCTGGCGGGTAGCATATCGTGAGGGCGACGAGGAGACGGTGGTCAGCTTTCCGGATACCGAGGCCCTGGGCGATTTCATCGCCGAACGCTTTGGGTTGACGCTGCTCGACCAGCCCGAGCTGGCGCTGCTGGCCGCGTGATTCTTAACGGTGGTACACGCTCGGCATGAACAACCAGTGGCGAACATACACGACATCAACCGGAATGCTCCCCAGGTCGCCGGCCCGCACGGGATCGGGGTTGCTGCTGAGTTGCAGCACTCCCAGGTAACGCTCGGGAGGTATCCGTTCACCGGGGAAGTTCCACTGTAAACTCAGATCAAAAGCTTCCCCGGCGCGCACGGTCGCCGGGCCTGCGGCGCTGGCGTTACCCAGGGCCTCCGGCGGCACGACGGTGATGGCCAGGTCCACCCGATCCTCGCTCCCCCCCGAGCCAAGGTAGTTCTGCACCAGGACGATCAGGGTCTGCCCGGGCGCGTCGCGCAGACGGAGATCGCAGAACTCGTTGTTGCTGCTCCCCGCGCTGATACAAATTATTTCCTCCAGTTGCGGTGCCCCATCGGCGGGGCCGTTCGATCCATCGGCAAATACAAACAGATCCACATCGCGCGCCGTTGCGCGCCGCACCTCCACGCGCACCCGCGGCGTCCCCGGGGGTATGGCTACGTCGAGCCGGGCCACGCCGGCCGTGCCATCGAGGGGATTGCCGGGGGTGGGATCTTGAGCGACGTGCAAGGTGTGCACCACGGCGCGGCTCAGGCCAAGCACCCGCAGCGTGAGCGCCTCGGCCGAGATGGTGCGCAGCCCGGTGATGGCCACGGCGCCGCGCGGCTCGGCGGTGCGCGCGACCACGGCGGGCGGAAGGATGGAACTCAGGGCGTTGAGCGCCGCCGGTAACCGCGCCGGGGGCGCGAAACCGCCGCTCTCGCTAAACGCAACCGCGCCCGACAGGTACGCGCCGTCGGGCCGGAAGGCGTCGCGGGCGATGCGCGCGGTGATCGTCACGGGTCGGGTGGCGCCGGGCGCAAGGATGAGTTGTTCAGGCTCTACGGTGAAGGTCAGCCCTGGCTCGCCGCTGGTGGTAACGTTCCAGGTCGTGGTTGTCGGGAGCGGGTTGCGAAAGACGCGGGTGAAGATGCACGCTTCCAGGCAGGCGGGGCTGGTAAGGGAGGGCAGGTTGAGGCTGGCGGCATCACCGCCGATGCGGGGATCGGCCGCCCTGAAGCCGGCGGGCGTCTCATCGAGGAGCAGACCCGCGCGGGCGGCCCGGTCCACCTGGAGGCGCCCGGCGCCGGCGGCGAGGGGCGAAGCGGGGGCGCTGCCGGCGGTGGGCGCGGTGGCGGCGGTGGTCATCAACGCCGCGCGGATCTCGGCGGGGGTCCAGTCTGGATGCACCTGGCGGAGCAAGGCAACCGCGCCCGCGACGTGTGGAGCGGCCATCGAGGTGCCGCTGAAAAGGGCGTAGGCCGGAGCGTCTGGCTGTGAGCCGATGGTGGTGGCAAGCACGTTCAACCCTGGCGCGAGCAGGTCAGGCTTGAGGACGCCGGGCGCGGTGCGGTTGGGACCGCGGGAACTGAACCATGCGACCACGTCGGCGGGGCCGTCCAGAACGCGCCGCGCCGGGCCCAGGGCCGCCCGGTGGCCGGCGCCACGGGCGAGCCAGGCGAGCAGTTGCGCGCCCGTGGCGGCATCGAGGTGCACCGCGGGCAGTGGTAACGGCTCCATCGGCAGGAGGTCGCCGGCGACATCGGGCCAGATGATCACCAGACCGCGCGCGTCCGCCGCCGCCGCGTAACGGGCCGCGCGTTGCGGATCGATCAACTGGCGGCAGACAACAATGGCGCCCTCGAGACGCACCTGCGCGGCGAAGGGCAGACAGGCGGGATTGGCGTCGCCGCCGGTTCCCGGCAGGATGGCAGCATCAACGATGGGGGTCGGCGGCAGGGCCTCCGCGCCGAAGCCCGCGCCGATCAGGGGTGGCGGCGGCGGCCCGGCGCCCCCGCTGAAGGGGCCAGGTTCGCGGACGAAGCGCCGCCCGTGACTGGCCGCGCCGACGCTCAGCACCCAGGGGGCATTGGCCGGCGCGGTGATGCTGGCCGGATCGGGGCCGGCGTTGCCCGCGGCCACGGCGACCAGCGTGCCGGCCTCGAGGGCGCCGAGCAGCGCCAGGGCCTCGGCGTCGCGCCAGGGATCCCCGGCGAAGCCGCCGATCGAGAAGTTAATCACCTCCACCCCATCGGCAACCGCCTGGTCAATGGCCTGGAGGATGGCCTCCAATGGGCAAAGGAAGCCGCAGGCGTCGTAGGCCACAATGGCCGCGTGGGGGGCCACGCCCGTCAGCGGGCCGGTGGCAACGCCGGCTACGGCGCTGCTTGCCAGCACATGCCCGGCAAGTGTGCTGGCGACGTGGGAACCGTGGCCGTTATCGTCGAAGGGACTGGGACGACCGAAGGGGTCGCCGATTGCGGCGGTGGCGGGGAAGGTGTAGGCTCCGATCACCTTGGCGTTGCAGGGGAAGGCGGGGTTGTAATCCCTCCGCGCCGGATCGCAGACCCCCAGGAAGCGCCCATAGGGATTGACGGCCAGAAAGCCGTCATCGCCACGGGGGGCGAATGCCGGTGCGGTAGGGTCGATCCCGCTGTCAATCACCCCGGTCACGATGCCCTCGCCACGGGCCGGGACAACTTGCCCGCGGATCTCGCCTGCCGGGTAGGCCGCGGTGGCAATCCGCAGGGCGGTGTTCCCGGTCAGGAGGGCCCGCTCAATCGCGGCGGCGGAGAGATCGGGCGTATCGGCAAGGGTCAGTTCGCCGGCGTAGAACCCGCCGCCGGGGCCGGCAAGGGGCGTCAGGTCGAGCGCGACCACATCGGGTTGCCCTGGCGCGGTCACGAGCAGGCTGGCCGCCGTGGGCGGCCCGCTGAGGGTCCTGTGGGCCAATTGCAGCGCCAGGCGGCGCGTCGCAGCCGCGTAGGTGACCACGGCCCAACCGGCGCTCTCCTGAAGAGCGCGCTGCCAGGCCGCCTCGCTAGAGGACATGGGCATAGTAGCATCCGTCACGGCGGCGACGCCGCGGGCGGGCTCGAGACGCGCGCTGAAGATCGTGGGCGCCAGGTCGGGCTGCGCCGCGCCAATGAGCGTTGGACCAACATCGGTGGCGAGGCGGCGCGGTACATCGGGTTGCACCAGGCGCACCCCGGGAAGGTCGGCGATACGCGCCGCCTCGTCGGGCGCAAGGGTGAGCGACACACCGTTCAGGGTGTAGAAAAAGCGCGCCCGTGGAACGACGGCGCGTTCCAGGACGGCGCTCACCCGGGCCAGGGCGTCGTCCTGGCGGGCCTGGAGGTAGGCATGGTAGGTCCGAGCGGCGGGCGATACGGTGTCGAGGCGTGGCTCGTCACGGGCGCGGGGACTGGTCGCCGCCAGGCCGGGCAGATCACCGGCGTAGGCCGCCAGGGGCGGATCGGCGAGCACGACGATGTACACCTCGGGCGCCGTGGGTGAGGTGTTGCGTGGCGGGCCGTGCAGCGCCTCGCGTAGCCAGGGGGGCCGCGCTGGCGGCACGGAAAGCCAGGGCGCGGCGCCTGCCTGGGCATTGCTGCCGGCGGGCAGCAGACCCGAGGCAAGACCGAAGAGCGCCAGGGCACACGTACAGATGAGGAGACGCGGCGACATAGGTGGTGCGGAGGCAAGGGCACATCGGTGAACATTACTGGCCCCTGCAACTGTACTACTGGCCATGGGGCTTGTCAATGCCGGGGTATGCTTCCGCAGAGCTGGTGCAATGCCCCTGGGACAGGCTCCAACCCCCCTGTCGGACGGCCAGGCGGCCCCCAACCCATCGCCGGAGGCCGACCTTGCGTCGGCCCTACGGGTAAAGCCGTGTTCAGTGTATCTCGCGTGCTATAATTTCGTGTAAGAGACTTGCCACAAGGCCAGCACCCATGCCGTCCGTGATCACCGTTCGCGATGTTCTACGCCTGGCTCTCCCTGCGGGCACCGAGGTTGTCGCGGGGGGCGCCGGTCTTGGCCGTCAGGTCAACTGGGTTGCCACCCTGCGCGCCACACTGCCTGCCTTCGCCGAGTTGCGGGGTGGTGAACTGGCGTTGCTGTCGGTGGAGGCGGCCCTTGCGCTCGACTCGCGGCTCAACCTGGCGACGCTGGTGCGCCGGCTCGGCAGCGCCCCGGTACCGGTGGCCGGGGTAGTGGCCCTGGGTGACATCCGGCCCGAGGATATCGCCGCTGCCGAGGAGGTGCGGCTGCCCCTGCTGAAGCTGCCCGAAAGCGCCGATCTCCGCGATGTCGAGCGGGAAATCACCCGGCTGGTCACCGATTATGAGGCGCAGTTCGAGCGGCGTAGCGCCCAACTCTATGATCTGCTCACCCAGCGCTCGCTGGCCGGACAGGGGGTGCCCGGGCTGCTCGAGGTGCTGGCCGAGCGTACCGGCCAGAGCGTGGCCTGCTTCGCCCCCAATGGGGAGTTGCGGGCGCAGCGCGGTCGCGGCTCGGCCCGGGTGGCCCTGCAGGCCCTGCGTCCCAATGGGCGCGGCATGATGACGTTGCTCAATCAGCAGATCTGGGTTGAGCCAATCGGGTCGGGGGAGGCGCCGTCAGGCTATCTGGCCATTGCCGGCGCGACCCTTGATGACTGGGACCGTGAGGCCGCTCAGCGCGGCGCCGCGGCCCTGGCCCTGGAACTGGCCAAGGAGCAGGCGGTGCAGGCCGCCGAGGAGCGCCTGCGTGGCGATTTCGTCGCGGGCATCCTCTTCGGGCAGCCAGGCGACGTGACCGCGGCGATGCAACGTGGCCAGGAGTTGGGGTACAACCTCGCCGCGCCGCACGTTGCCATGATCGTGACGGTCGAAGACGCCAGCCCCGCCGTCTTGGCCCGCTTGAGCGCGGCGCTGCAAACGGAGTTGGCGCGCCGAAACGTGAGCGCGCCGATCTCCCGCCGTGAGAGTAGCATCCTCTGTATGTTGCCGGTTGTGGGCGCCACCCGCGTGCGCGACCTGGTCGAGCAGGTGCGCGAGCGTCTGGCGGGCGCCTTTCCCAGGCTGGTGCTGGCGCTTGGCACGCCCGCGTCCGGTCTGAACGAGTGGCGCCGCTCGGTCGAAGAGGCCGAACAGGCCCTGCTGCTGGGGCGTCAACTCTTTGGCACCGGGCGGGTCCTTGCCTTCTCCGACCTGGGGGTCTATCGGTTGCTGGTGCGGCTCCGTGAAACCCCGGAACTCTGGACGTTCTACCGCGAGACCCTGTCGCGCCTGGCCGACTACGACCATCGCCAGGGCGCCGAGCTACTCAAGACCCTCGAAGCCTACTTCAACCACCTGGGCAACCTGCGCGCCACCTCCGAGGCGCTCCACGTCCACCGGAACACGCTGCTCTACCGTCTTGAACGGATCAAAGAGATCAGCGGGATGGATCTGGACAATGCCGAGGAGCATTTCGCGCTCTGGCTGGCGCTGCGGGCGCACCGCATTCTCTCGACGCTGGAGGAGCCGGCGTAGGGCGTCCTCACCCACCCCCCGGCCCCCTCCCTGGTATCATGTAGTCGTCGGCGGTGAGGCCGTCCCCCCCTTGAGGGCGCGACCCTGGTGGAGCGATCGGTCCCCGCCGTCCACCGGAGTGGAGCAGTGGTGTATCGCGTGATGATGCTGCGCGCAGCGACCGGAGCTACCCCCGAGGGCACGCAGCCCGTGGGGAGCAAGGTCCATCGTGCCGGTCCCACGCAGAACCTGGTTATCCGATCCCTTTTCTGGGAGGGCGCAGCCCTCCCAGCCCCTCCCCTCAGGGCGGGGCGTGGGGAAACCGGGTTTCCCCGCCTTCCTACAGGAGTTATGCGGATAGGCTCTAAGGAGGCTACGATGCGAGCAGAGCAGCAGCGCACGGCTGAGGGCATCCTCTTCACCGACCAGTACCAGTTGACCATGGCCCAGCTCTACTTCCGGGCCGGGCTGCACGAGCAGCCGGCCCAGTTCGACCACTACTTCCGGCGCTACCCCGACTACGGGATGCACGCCGCCGGCTACTGCGTGGTCGCCGGGCTGGAGTGGCTGCTGGACTGGATGCGCGCGGCGCGTTTCCGTGAGGAGGACCTGGCCCACCTGCGGGCGCAGCGCACCCGCGCCGGCGCGCAGCTCTTCGCCGACGATTTTCTCGACTACCTGCGCCATCACGGCCATTTCGAGGCCATCAGCCTCAGCGCCATCCCCGAGGGACGGGTGGTGCATCCCGGCATCCCGCTGAGCGTCGTGCGCGGCCCCCTGGCCATGGCCCAGATCCTGGAAACGGCGCTGCTCAACCAGCTCAACTACCAGACGCTCATCGCCACCAAGGCCGCGCGCATCCGCGAGGTGAGCCGGGCGAGCATGGTGCTGGAGTTCGGGCTGCGCCGGGGGCAGGACCGTGGCGCCAACGCCGGCACCCGCGCGGCGTTGATCGGCGGGGCCGATTTCACCTCCAATGTGGGTCTCTCCAGCACCATGGGGCTTCCACCCAAAGGCACCCATGCCCACTCGCTGGTGCAGGCCTACCTGGCGCTGGGCCAGAGCGAACTCGACGCCTTCCGCGCCTTCGCCGAGGTGTACCCCGACGACTGCATCCTGCTGGTTGATACGGTAGACACCCTGGAGAGCGGTGTGCCCAACGCCATCCGGGTGTTTGAGGAGCTACGGGCGAAGGGCCACAAACCGGTGGGCATCCGCCTGGATTCGGGCGACCTCGCCTACCTGGCCATCCAGGCGGCGCTGATGCTCGACCGGGCCGGGTTCAGCGACACGGTCATCGTGCTCTCCAGCGACCTGGACGAGCTGGTGATCTGGCAGATCCAGACCCAGATCGCCGCCGAGGCCGGGCGCTACGGCGCCAATGCCGACGCGATCATCCACCGGCTGGTCTACGGCGTGGGCACGCGCCTGGTCACCTCGCACGGCGAAGGCGCCCTTGGCGGCGTGTACAAACTGGTCGCCATACACGACGGAACCGGCTGGCGGCCGGCGATCAAGATCGCCGACTCGCCCGCGAAGATGACCACCCCCGGTCTCAAGCAGACCTGGAGGCTGTACGACCGGCGCGGCCTGGCGACCGCCGACCTGATTTGCCTGGACGAAGAGGACCCGACACAGATGGAGCAGATCGTGCTGCGCCATCCCGTCGAACCGTCAATGTTCCGTGTGCTGGAGCCGGCGGCGCTTTCGGGGATGGAGCCCCTGCTGGTCGAGGTGCTGCGCGAGGGCCATCTGGTGTACGACCTGCCCTCGCTGGAAGCGATGCGCGAGCGTCGCCGGGCCGACGTGGAGCGGCTCGACGCCGGCGTGCGCCGCATCGTCAACCCGCACATCTACCACGTCTCGCTCTCGCAGCGGCTGTGGGACTTGAAGCAGGAGTTGCGGCAACGGCTGGAGCGCGGGGATTAGTCCCACAACGAACCTCCCCATTAGGGGAGGTTCGGAGGGGCTTTGCCCCTCCGAAAGCCACTTGCGAGGGCCTCTGGCCCCACAACCCCCGTCGAGACCGGGTCTCGGTGTAGCCTGAGGGAGAGGAGGGTTATTGGGAGGGCTCTGCCCTCCCTTTGGCGGAACGGCGATGGAAGGGACGCGCATCAGCTATCGCATCGCGCCGGAGGACGCCGGGCTACGCCTGCGCGAACTGGCGGCGCGCCTGGCGGGCGCGGCGGGGGACGTCGCGGCGGCCCGGGGCGGCGCC
>DAOUDA010000045.1:0-12329 GCA_034431835.1 Chloroflexaceae bacterium
TGGTACGGATGATTGGTTGGCGCCTGCATCGTACCGGACAGGTGTTCACGCCGGGGCAGCGGCTTGCCGCCGACTTTGCATCAGCCCTGCCGGCCCGCCGAATCGGGGTTTGCATCTTTGCCAATATGCGGTACAATAGACGCAGTGTGATCGCAAGGAGTCATCATGGGTATTTTGGGCGACGCTGCTGCGTGCGCCCACATTGTCGTTTATGCCTGTTGCGCGACAGAACACGACGAGAGAGCCAATGCCAAAAACGGAGTTGCTGGTCGCCCAGCCACGGGTACACCTGATCGCGGCGGGCGTCAACTATGGCCGGTTTGCCATCGAGCCGCTACAGGTGGGGCACGCCGGTCCCCTCGGAAACGCCCTGCGTCGCGTCTTGTTATCCTCCATTCCCGGCGCGGCGATCACCCGCATCAAGATCGGCGGGGTGATCCACGAGTTTTCGACCATTCCCGGCGTGCTTGAAGATGGCACGCAACTGGTCCTGAACGTCAAAGGCATCCGCCTGCGCTCGTACTCCGAGCGCGCGGTAACGATGCAGGTGATCAAGCGCGGTCCCGGCCCGGTCTATGCCCGCGACATTGACGCTCCCAGCACGGTTGAGATTGTCAACCTCGATCATTACCTCTGCACGATTGACGACGACTCGGTGCTGGAAATGCAACTCACAGCGGAGCGGGGGCGCGGCACGAGCCTGGCCGATAACAACAGCGGGCTGAACATTGGCGAGATTGCCGTGGACGCGCTCTTCAATCCCGTCCCGCAGGTGAACTTTCTCGTCGAGCGCATCGGAGGTGAGGAAGATCAGGCGCTCGAACGCCTGGTGATCGAGATCTGGACCGATGGGACGATCAAGCCTGGCGACGCGCTCGGCCATGCCGCTCAGGTGTTGAGCCAGCACTTCGGGCGCATTGCCGCCTTTGATCAGCCCGAGCCGGTCGCCGAACTGCCCACGCCCGCCGGTCGCGCCATTCCTCCCGATGTGTACAACCGCACGATCGACGAACTGGGCCTCAGTACACGCACCTACAACAGCCTGCGTCGCGCCGATATCACCACCATCGGGCGATTGCTCGAACTCGATGAGCGCGCGTTGCAGGGTATTCGTAACCTTGGCCCCAAGGGGGTAGAGGAGATCCGTACCCACCTCGCCAGAGCCGGCTATCTCGAGGGTGGCGAACAGCCTGCCCTGCCTGAGGGTGATGACTCCGCCACCGACGAACTGCTGCCCGACAGCACCGAGTCCGCGATGGCCTGAGTTCCGGCCTCGCCCTCCTCTAACGTTCACCTCTGAACGGTTCCCTGTCGCGCACAGGCGCGGGCGGCTCGCGTGCCGCCCCGCGCCCCAAACACACCCTTACGCCTGCCAGGGGCCGGTCTCCCCGGTATCGAAGGGGAGCACGCCGCTGTCCGCTGGTCGATCCACAACGCTGGTGGCGCATGTAGCAAGTTCCTGAGCGGGAAGGCCCGGCGAGACTCAGCCCTCCCCTATCTCCTCTGCACCGGCGGCGTGTGGTAGATATGGTTCGCACCGACGTTACCGTTGGAGGGGTGCGAGGAAGCTTTGCCTCGCCGTAACCTCCGTTCCGCCCGCGGCGGCAGACGCGTTCTGGCCACGCCGGGGCGCGCGCCCGCCGCAGGCGGAACAACCGGAGCGCGGAGGGCTGCCCCCGCGGCGCCTCCTCCCGACGGTCACGAAACATGCCGCGGAGCGAAAGCACGATCTGGATGCACCGTGGCCATGGGGGCTACGCTCTCGCTGCGCGGCCCGTCAGGTGTGAGCCTTCACGTATCGCAGTAATCAGTTCAGTGTATCTCCTGGGAGTATAACAAGCATATGGCACGTACATCAAAGAAAAGCGCCGCCACGGATGGCGCCGCGACCCAGAATGGCGCGGCGGCCCAGAATGGCGCCGCGGTTGAAAATGTCCAACCCCCTGAGAGCGCCGCAACCGCGACTGGCAGCGGCATTCTTGAGATCGGCTCCGAAGGCTTCGGGTTCCTGCGTGGCCCGCGCTTGCTGCCCGGTCCTGACGATGTCTATGTGGCCCAATCGCAGATCCGGCGCTTCGGCCTCCGCACCGGCGATCATATTACGGGGCGCGTGCGCCCGCCGCGCGAAGGCGAACGCTATCCCTCGCTCCTCTGGGTCGAGAAGGTCAATGACGTTCCTACCGAAGAGGCCCAGAAACGGCCCGTCTTTGAACGCCTGACCCCCGTCCATCCGTTTCAACAACTGGTGCTGGCCACCGAACCGAATATCCTCTCCACGCGCCTGGTTGACCTGATCGCCCCCATCGGGCGCGGGCAACGCGGGCTGATCGTCGCCCCGCCCAAGGCCGGTAAGACGATGCTGCTCAAGGCGATTGCCAACGGGATCACCACCAACAACCCCGATGTCCAGTTGATCGTTTTGCTCATCGGTGAACGCCCCGAGGAAGTCACCGATATGCGTCGCTCGGTCAAGGGCGAGGTGATCGCCGCCACCTTCGATGAGCCGGTTGAGGATCATATCAAGGTCGCGGAACTGACCCTCGAACGCGCCCGCCGCCAGGTGGAGCACGGGCGCCACGTGGCGATCCTGATGGATTCGATCACCCGTCTTGCTCGCGCTTACAATATCGCCATGCCCTCCTCCGGCCGCACTCTCTCCGGTGGTATTGATCCCGCCGCGCTCTATCCGCCCAAGCGCTTCTTCGGTTCGGCGCGGGCCATCGAGGAGGGCGGCTCGTTGACGATCATCGCCACCTGTCTGGTTGATACCGGCAGCAAAATGGATGACGTCATTTTCGAGGAGTTTAAGGGCACCGGTAACATGGAGCTCAACCTCGATCGCAAACTGGCCGAGAAGCGGATCTTTCCCGCGATTGACATCCAGCGCTCCAGCACGCGCCGTGAAGAGTTGCTCCTCGATCCGGTCACGCTGCGCCAGACGTACGCCCTGCGGCGCATGGTCAGCATGGTCGGCGATAACGAGGGCACCGAACTGATGCTCGCGCGTATGGCGAAGACCAAAAGTAACGCCGAGTTCCTCGCGACCCTGGGGAAGTGATGTACGAGGCCCTGTTGGCCCCTATGGACAGGGCCGGCGATGCGGAACGGAGCACGCCCGTTCCACACGCTCCGCGCTTTGCCCGCTCGTCCGCGAACGTGAGAGCCATGCCTGATGCGCAGCAACCCTCCGCGTGACGCTTTCTGGCGACAATGGCTACGCCCGTGGCGCTTGCTCGGTCTTGCGTTCGTGCTGGCCAGCCTGAGCTTCTGTGGCGTGCCTATCGCCCAGGCGCCGCTGGTTCCTCATACTCCGCCAGACCCGGCAATGCCCACGTTGGCTCCCACGCCTACAGCCAGACCTACAGGTGGAGTGGCGCCAACGGCCACCCCCGATCCCGCCGCGCCACGCCGCGTCGGCCTCCAGGTGGGCCACTGGCGCATCGAAGAGCATCCCGATGAGCAGGTGAATCTCCGCCGCTTCTCGGGGGCCTACTACCGCGGATACGACGAGTGGGAACTCAACATCATCATTGCCAGGCAGACCATGGAGCGCCTCGAGGCCGCGGGGGTAGTGGTTGACCTGCTCCCCGCCACGGTGCCGCCAGGCTATCTGGCCGACGGGTTCGTTTCGATACACGTAGACGGCGCCACGGGCGCGCAGGCGGCCAGCCGGCGAGGCTGGAAGCTCGCCACGCCGTTTCGCGCCTCCGCCGCTTCAGAGGCCCTGGCCAAGGCGATCAGCGCCGCCTATGCCCGCATCACCGGATTGCCCGAGGACCCCCTCGGCCCCTCCTACGACATGCGCGCCTACTACGCCTTCGCCTACTATCGCTACCAGCACAGCATTGCACCCGAAACCCCGGCGGTCATTCTCGAAACTGGTTTTATGACCCATCCGGCGGATCGCGAACTGCTCTTCGGGCGGCCCGACCTGATCGCCGAGGGCATCGCCCAGGGCGTCCTGCGCTACCTGGCGGCCTACGATCCGTCCGACGCGGCGGCCCGCGCGCCGGTAGGGCGCGCGCTGCTGCGCCCGGCGCGCGAAGACGCGCCCCTCTACGCGCGCCCCGACCAGCAGAGCGCCGTGGAGCGCACCCTGGCCCGCAACGAGCGGCTGGCGCCCATGGCCGAAACCGGCGGCTGGGTGCTCGTCTTTACGCACGGCGGAAATTGGGACCTGGGATGGGTACGGACGGAGGACATCGAAGAAACCGGCGAGGCGCTGGCCCCGCCGGTTGCACCGGTCCACACCCCGTAGGGCGAAGCAGTGGCGCTGCCACTGTTTCGGCTAGAAGATAATCTGATCGACATTCGCCTGGTCAAGGCTGGACCAGGGCGTGCGCACCACCCCGCTGCGGATCTGGCGCCCGAGGCGCAGCACGGCGAGGAGCACCACCGAGAGCGCCAGCAGGCTCATCGACGTGGCATAGACCGCGGTGTAGCCGAGGGCCACATCAGCGGTGGCGCGCTGCACCAGGTCGCGCATGAGGCCGCCGCCGATGGTGCCGAAGCCCTGCGCGAGGGCCTGGGTGATGCCCCACAGCCCGATGAAGAGACCGGCGTGGTTCTTGTCCACCAGGCTCATCACCAGGGCCAGGGCGCCGACGATGAACACCCCCCGCCCCGCACCGATCAGCGTAGCTCCAACACGGAAGGGGTTCACCAGGGCCCCGCTGCTGGAGAGCGTCACCACCAGAAAGCCCGCCAGACCCGCCAGGCAGCCACCGGCAATCAGCGGCACCGGCGAGCGCCCGCGCCAGAGCAGCACCGCCGAGAGAACGATACCCAGGAGCATACCCCCGCCCCACAAGGCGGTGAGTTGAGTGGTCTGCGCCACGCTCATCCCCAGCACCTGGCCGCCATACGGCTCCAGCAGCACATCGTGCGTGGCGAAGCCCAGGGTCGCCAGGAAGAGCACGATAAACAGGTTCCGCAGCGGGCGCTGAGCGGCCAGCAAGCGCACCGACTCGAGCAACGTCTGGCGCACCCGGATCGGCTCGCCGACATCTTCGAGCTTGCCGTCGGGTTTGAGCCGCTCCTGGTTGTACATCGCCACGAACGTCAGGGCCACGAACACCACCGCCGACCCCTGCATCACCTGGATCAGGCGGATGTGGTCGTAGCGGACCAGCAACTGGCCCATCACGATCGAACTGACGATCGTGCCCAACACCAGCATGATCCACAACACCCCGAGGACCTGACCACGCTCGCGTGAAGGGGTGATGTCGCTTACCGTCGCCAGATAGATCGTCTCGACCGCATTCACGCCGATGCCGTAGGCCAGGAAGATCAGCGTGCAGACGATCATGGCAATGGGAAAGGTGAGCGCCCCATCGCCGCTCAAGAGGATCAGCGAGAAGGGCGCCGTTGCCAGGCCGCCGTAGGTAAGCATGGCGCCAAAGACCAGGTACGGGGTGCGCCAGTTGCCCGCTGCCCGGTCAACATCGGAGCGAAAGCCGATCATCGCCCGCGCCGGCGACACGAAGTAGTGGATGGCCAGCAGGAAACCCACCGCTACGGCAGGGATGCGCAACTCGTCGATCAGCACGCGGTTGAGGGTGCCGGTCAGTGGCGCCAGTGAAACGCCCATGCCAAACTGAAACAGCCCAAGCCTGAGGACCCCCATCCAGCGCGCCACGGCCGGGTTGCGCTCGAGCCAGCGCCGGGCGCCCTCAACCGGCCGCATCAGCATCCTGCCTGCTGCCATCGTCACACTCCTCGCCAGTCACCCCTGCGCTACGTGCGCGCCACCCGGAGAGACAAACGGCTTTCCCTGGGCGGGGGCCGCGCCCCCCAGGACCCTCCCCTTCGGCAGGGGCGCAGGGCAACTCGCTTTCCCCGCCCTCTTCCGAAAGACCGAGGAACCGGCGTTCCTGGGAGGGCTGCGCCCTCTCATTTGGCGGGTGGTTTGTCGTATTATAGCATGCAGCTAAAAAAAGCGGTATGAGAAGCATTAACCTTCTCCGGCACACCCCCGGCCAGGTGTGGTATGATACCTGTTAATGAACCCTGGCTGTGGTCCAGCGTGTCAACGCCACGCAGACGTATGAGCCGTATTGCCAAAACCTTCGCCCGCCTGCGCGCCGAGGGCCGCATTGCCCTGATGCCCTTCCTCACCGTAGGCTTCCCCGAACGTGACAGCGCGCTCGACCTGGTGCCCGCGATGGAAGCAGCCGGCGCGAGCATCTTTGAACTGGGCGTGCCATTCTCGGATCCGCTTGCGGACGGCGCCACCATTCAGCGGGCCGCGCAACGCGCCCTTGCCAACGGCATTACGCTAACGGATTGTCTGCGGACGGTGGCCACGCTGCGCGAAAAGGGCACGCAGGCGCCGCTGCTGTTGATGGGCTACTACAACCCGCTGCTGCGCTACGGGATCGAACGCGCTTCCCGCGACCTGGCCGCCGCGGGCGGTGATGGCTGGATCGTGCCGGACGCGCCCCCCGAAGAGTCGGCCGAACTGCGGGCCGCCGCGCGCTCCTACGGCCTGGATACGATCATGTTCGTGGCCCCGACAACGCCAGAAGAACGTGTCGCGGCAATTAGCGCCCAGGCCAGCGGCTTCATCTACGTGGTCTCCCTTACCGGGGTTACCGGCGCGCGCCAGAGCCTGGCCGCCAACCTCGGCGAGGTCATCGCTCGCGTGCGTCGGCATAGCGACCTGCCGCTGGTCGTGGGCTTCGGCATCAGCAACGCCAGCCACGTGGCCGAAGTGGCCCGTCTGGCCGATGGCGCAATCGTCGGCAGCGCCCTGCTCGCCCATCTGGAGCGCCTGCCACCCGACCAGGTCGCGGGCGGGGCAGCCGCGTTTGTGCGCGAGTTGCTGACCCCACAGGAGTGACCTGCGACCGCGTTGTTGTTCTCTCGGAAGGGCCGCGCCCCTCCGAACCTCCCCGCAAAGGAGCAACAACGCAGGCTTCAGGGCGCCTGGCGCCAGCAAAGTTCCACAATGAGGAGGAACGATGGAAGCGAAAGCGTATGTACTGATTGAAGCCGAGTCCGGGCGCGTTGCCGAAGTGCTTACTGCCCTGCGCGCGATCGACGGCGTGAGCGCCGCCGATGCGGTCACCGGCCCCTACGATATCATCGCCACGGTGCAGACGCCCGATCCCCGCAATATCGGCCGGCTGGTGATGAACCAGATCCAGGGCGTGGAGGGCATTAAACGCACGGTCACCTGCATCGTGATCGGCTAGGCGCCTGACCGGACGGCCGCAGCGCCCGGGTAGGCTCTGGGAAGGCTTCGCCCTCCCAGGCCCTCACCATGCGGCAGGGGTGTGGGGAAACCAGCTTTCCCCACCCGGCGATATCGGTTTCCCCAGAGCTACGAGCAGAGAGAGAGCGCCATGACGTCGTCGAGCCGAGGGTTGGAAGGGGTCATCGCCGCACAGACCGGGATCAGCTTCATTGATGGGGCCAACGGGCGCCTGTTTTACCGCGGCATCGACATCAATGAACTGGTCGAGCATTCGACCTTTGAGGAGACCACCGCCCTCCTCTGGTACGGAGATCTGCCCACCACCAGGCAACTCGATAGCTTCAAGCGCAAGATGGC
The DNA here is from genome assembly GCA_034431835.1 of Chloroflexaceae bacterium. Lineage (GTDB taxonomy): Bacteria > Chloroflexota > Chloroflexia > Chloroflexales > Chloroflexaceae > JACAEO01. Next base: position 7,559 of record DAOUDA010000045.1, read on the forward strand.
CGAGAACCGCCTCGTGCCCAACGAGATCATCGCCCTCCTGCTGCTGCTGCCCAGGAAAACCTCGCCGATGGGCGTGCTGCGGACGGCCGTCTCGGCACTGGCGTCGTTTGACCCCGAAACCGGCGACAACTCCCTGGAGGCGAATGTCAACAAGTCCATTCGCCTTACGGCCGCGCTGCCGACGATCGTCGCCGCGTGGGATCGCATTCGCAATGGCCTGTGGCCGGTCACGCCCAGCGAGCATCTCGACCATGCCGCCAACTTCCTGTACATGCTCACCGGTGTCGAACCCGACGCGGAGACAGCGCGGGTGCTCGACCAGTGCCTCATCCTGCACGCCGATCACGGCCTGAACGCCAGCACCTTCGCCGCGCGCATCACGGCCTCGACCCTGTCGAACCTCCACAGCGCGATCGTGTCGGCCATCGGCACCCTCAAGGGGCCGCTGCACGGCGGAGCCAACGAACAGGTGATGCGCATGTTGCTCGAAATCGGCAACCCCGAGCGCGTCGATCAGTATATGCGCGGGGCGCTGGCGGCCAAAAAGAAGATCATGGGCTTCGGTCACCGCGTCTACAAGGCCGACGACCCACGCGCGCTCTGGCTCCAGCGTCTGGCCGCCCGCCTGGCCGATCGCACCGGCAACCGGCGCTGGTTCGAGATGAGCGAGCGCATTCGCGCCATCGTGCAGACGGAAAAGCCGCTGCCGGTCAATGTGGATTTCTATTCCGCCTCGGTTTACTACACCCTGGGCGTGCCGATCGACCTGTTTACGCCGATCTTTGCCATCAGTCGCGTCGCCGGGTGGACGGCCCACGTGTACGAGCAGTACTCCGACAATCGCCTCATCCGTCCTGAAGCGGAGTACATTGGCCCGCTGGACGTACCTTACATGCCCATCGAGCAGCGTCAGTAGCACGCTGACGACGCTTCGTGTCAGCGGCCCCGGGGCAGATACAACGTCCGCCCCCGGCGGTGAGATTCGGGGCAGCCAGGCTGCCCGAGAAGGCGCGTTTTCGTTGGTCATGGCGGCTATGCCGCCATGACCAACGAAAAAACTGGAGCCCGGGGCTTGCGCAACGACTTTGCATTCGCCCCAGGGAGAAGGGCCTCTTCGCTCCTGGAGGAGCTTCACCCTCCTAAGATTCTCCGCAAGAGGGCGCGTATGGCTCCCGAGCCGCACCTCAATCCAACCCTGCGCCGGCGCCTGCGCTGGGCCTTCCGTGGCGCGCTGGCCCTGGCGAGCTTTGCCATCCTGATTGGCGCCCTGTTCAACGTCCTGGTAGGCTACGCCATGGGGGCCATTCCTGCTGATGCCGGGGCGGCGTTCTGGGCCTGGTTCGTGCTGCGCTCGGCGCTGGCCTGGGGCGGCGGCGGCCTCTTCTTCGGGGCCGTGCTGGGCACATTTGCCTCAATGATCTGGCGCGATGATACCGTAACCTGATTGGGGCGGCGAATAAATACCAGGGTTACGTCAACGTCCTGGCCGAAGGCCCTCCCCTCTGCCGCCCCTCCTTGATAAGGAGAGAGGAGGTTGGGAGGATGAAGGTCAGGCGCGATGAGCGCGGTTGACGCGGCTCCACACGAACACGCGCTATGCGCCGTGTACCTGTTCAGATTGACCGCAGAGGAACGGAAAGGGTGAACGTTTTGAAGCCCTCCGCGCGCTCTGCGGTGCGAACGTGTTCGGTAAGATGTGAACACCCTCTCATGCGCAGGTTGAGTTGACGCGAGCGCCGTGAGGCGCTATAATCCACCAAGATACGGGGCGTAGCGCAGACCGGTAGCGCACCTGAATGGGGTTCAGGAGGTCGCTGGTTCAAATCCAGTCGCCCCGACCAGTTCACAAAGCGCGGCACATGCATGTGCCGCGCTTTGTGTATGTTGCCGGTAATGCTTCCGTCATACTGACCGGTTATCCTGATATGAAAGATGGGAGGGTCCGGCAGGGCGTGGCCCTCCCAGTAACAGACGTAACCGGGCCCGCGCAAGGTCCATGGGGCAAACCGAAAGCCCGGTTTTTTCGGTGGTATTGGCGGCGGCGCCGCCAACGCCACCGAAACGTAATCCCCGGAGTGGCTGGGCTACCGCATACCCCGCCGTGGAAGACGGACCTTGCAACAGCCCTGTGGAACGTGATCCGGGTGTTGCGACAGGTTGCGCTTGCGTGCTACAATAGCACGCGAGTAAATGATTTTGCCTCATTTTTGAGCACCTGCGCGCAGAAAAGACCTGTTACTCACCTTGACACCGGTCCCGTAGTCGCCGTATACTTGACACATTATGTTCTGTTTGCGCGACACATGACACGATGCCCCTACCGATGATCACACCTTTCCCCTTATCGCGACCCGGACATGGTTTCAGGAAACCGACAGATGGCTTGCACAACCCGACAACGTGGCACCTCGCCGGCGGGCAGTGTGTCGGGCCGTGGCGCTTTCGGGTTGCGGGGAACCGTGTAAAGCAGGTTTGAACCTTGTCCAGGGGACAACAGGAGGCGTTAGCATGGCGACGATGAGCCTGCAAGCCGCATACGATCAGGCCCGCAGCTACCTTGAAGCAAATAAGGTCGAGCAGGCGATCGGTGTGGCTCAGCATATCCTGGAGCATTTCCCGGAGAGTCTTGAGGCTTACCGCATCCTCGGCGAGGCCTATCTCGCCGGACGACAGTTCGAGCAGGCCGAAGCGGCGTTCACGCGCGTGCTGCGCGCCGACCCTGAGGATATCCCCGCCCACGTCGGCCTGGGTATCACCTTCGAGCGTCAGGGCAAGCTCGATCATGCGGTGGCCGAGTTTGAGCAGGCCCTCGAAGTGCGCCCGGATATGCCCGAACTGCGCAGCCAACTCCTGCGCCTCTACACCGATATCTGGGGCAGCGAGGGGGCCACCCTGCGCCTGAGCAGGCCCGGCCTGGCACGTCTCTATGCCAAGGGCCACATGCTGCCGCAGGCCATCCAGGAATACCGCAGCGTCATTGAGGAGCAGCCCGAGCGCTTTGATGCCCGTGTCGGCCTGGCTGAGACCCTGTGGCGCAATCACCAGGAGCAGCAGGCGGCCGAAGTGTGCAGCGAGATCCTCGCCCTGCGCCCCGATGTGCTGAAGGCCAATCTGTTGCTCGGCTACATCAAACTGGCCTCCGGCGATCCTGATGGCGAGCGGTTCTGGCGCCAGGCCCAACGGCTTGACCCCTACCAGCACGTCGCGCGAACCCTCTTCGAAACGTTCCCTGATCTGCCCGCCCCCGATGTGCAGATCCCCGCCTGGGACGAGACGCTCTGGGCCGAGCGGCGCGCCCGGGAGGAGGCCGAGCGCCGCGCCGCTGCTCAGGCCGCGGTTGCCGCCGCCGCGGTTGCGGCCGCTGAACCGGAGCCGGAGCGGTTGGCGCCCGCCTGGAGCCCCCCCGAAGCCTCCCTCGCTGACCAGGGCAGCTTTGACGCTGATGATCTGCTCGCCAGCCTGTTGGCGATGGAACCCCCCGTGCCAACTGAGCGCGGCGTGGATCTGGATACGTCCAGCGGGGTCGTGCCGTTTTCGCTGGAAGATATTGACGGCGTTGCGGAACCACGCGCCGCGGCGCCGGCTGAGCCTGAACTGGAGCCGTTCTCGCTCGCCGATCTTGGCTTGAACGATGAGGAGATCGCCCAACTGCGCGCCGAACCGGAGCCGCTTTCACCGCCTCCGGCGGTGGCCCTGCCCGCAACGCTCGCCGAGGCGCCACGTGAAGATCTCGCCAGCGCCGACGAGCTCCAGGCGGCGTCCGAACTCCGTGAGCCGGAACTGGCGCCCTTCTCCCTCGAAGAACTCGGCCTCTCTCCCGAGGAGATCGCCCAGCTCGAAGCCACCGCGGGCGAAGTCCCCGCCCCGCCTGCCGAGCCGGAACTGGCGCCCTTCTCCCTCGAAGAACTTGGCCTCTCTCCCGAGGAGATCGCCCAGCTCGAAGCCACCGCGGGCGAAGTCCCCGCCCCGCCTGCCGAGCCGGAACTGGCTCCCTTCTCCCTCGAAGAACTCGGCCTTTCCCCCGAGGAGATCGCCCAGCTCCAGGCCGCCGCCTCTGGCGAGCCGGAACCGGCGCCTTTCTTGCCGAACGAGCAGGAGCTTGACTCCAGAGAGGCCAGCGGTCCCGGCGCCACGGCCGAGGCCCCGGCGGCCGTGGCGATCGATCTCGATGAGATCACCCCGTTCTCGCTGGACGAGTTGGATCTGAATGCCCCGGGTTTCGAACCGGCTGAAGGCGAACTGCCACCCTCACTGCGGCCGTTTTCCATCGATGAGCCACCCGCGGCAACGGCTCCCCCACCGGCTGAGGAAGTGGAGCTGAAAGGGGCCTATAGCTGGCAGCAACCTGCGGCCAAACTGCAGCCGGGCTTCGCCAACCGGCAGGAAGAGGAGGCGCCTGGTCAGGGAAGCATCTTCGATCGGTTGAAGGCGCGGGCAGCCGCCCTGCCGCCCCAGGAGCCTGAGCCACTGCGCCCGATTGCCGACGAGGAACTTGAGCAGAGCGACTATTTCTCGCATGATGATGTTTCGCTGCGCGATGAGGATGCCGGTGGGCAGAATCGCTTCGCGGAGGGCTTCCGACTGCCCAGGGAAGATGCTGCGATCCTCGGGGTTGCCGCTGGCAAAGCCGCGGCAGAGCGGAGCGAAGAGCAGCCCCCCGCCGGGCCCGTCGCTGAGCAGGCGCCCGCCGAGCCGGAGTTGACCCCCTTCTCCCTCGAAGAACTCGGCCTCTCCCCCGAGGAGATCGCCCAGCTCCAGGCCGCCCAGGCCG
>DAOUDA010000046.1:0-5617 GCA_034431835.1 Chloroflexaceae bacterium
GGCGCTGCACCATATGGCGGCCTCGGCGGGCTGCCATCCGCAGTTGCTGCAGGCGGTGATGGACATCAACCAGAGCGCCCGCGATCGCTTCGTGGAGAAGGTCGCAACCCTGCTTGGCGACCTCAACGGGAAGTGCGTGGGCGTGCTGGGGTTGTCGTTCAAGCCGAACACCGACGATATGCGCGAGGCGCCCAGCGTGGACATTATTCGCGCCCTGTTGCGCGACGGCGCGCGGATCAAGGCCTATGACCCGGTGGCGATGGAACGGGCCGCCGAGATGATCCCCGAAATCACCTTCTGCCGCACGGCCTACGATGTGGCCAAGGAGGCCGACGCGCTGCTGATTATCACCGAGTGGAACGAGTTCAAGCAACTCGACTGGGAGAAAATCAAGCGTTTCATGAACCAGCCGGTGGTCCTCGACGGGCGCAACATCTACGAGCCGGCGGAGATGGCCGCGCGCGGCTTCGTCTACTGGGGGGTGGGGCGCAACGGTCAGCCGACCCTGGCCTTCCAGGGCGAGGATGTGCTGCGGTGAACAAGGGAAAAGCGACTGTTCCATCCTCCTGCCCGTGGGAGAAGATGGTAGCGCGGGCCTCCGGCTTGCGCTACCATCAAGGTTGCATACACACAGGGTAGTTGCAAGGGGGTGTCGTGGCAATTGTCGTCGTGGGGGGCGGGGCCATCGGGTTGCAAGTGGCCGGACGACTGACCCTGGCGGGGACGGAGCCGACGGCGCTGCTGGCGCGGCCGGCAAGCGTGCAGGCCCTGAGCGGCGCGCCGCTGCGGATCGGCTTTCCCGATAGGGTAAGGGAAGTGCGCCTGGCTGCCGCCGCCACCCCTGGCGAGTTGCCCGCGGCATGCCAGCGACCCGCTCTCGCCATCCTCTGCGTGAAGGGTTACGACACGCCCGGGGCCATCCAGACCCTGCGCGATCTGGCACCGCAGCGCGTTCTTTCGCTGCAAAACGGCATCGGCAACGAGGAACGCCTGGTCGAAGCCTTCGGGTTGACGCGCGTGCTTGCCGGCGCCATCACCACCTCGGTGGAGATCCCCGGCCCCACGGAGATCGTGATCACCAAACTCGGCGGTGTGGGCCTGGCCCCAATGGACCCGGCCACCGACCTGGCGCGCTGGCTGGCCGCCTTCCGCGCCGCCGATTTCCCCACCCGCGCCTACCCCGACCCACGCGCCCTCAAGTGGTCCAAGGCGTTGCTGAACATGCTCGGCAACGCCCTGGCCGCCATTCTCGACATGCCGGTGGAGCAGATCTACGCCAACGACCGCCTGATTGACGTTGACCTGCGGGCCGTGCGCGAGGCGCTGGCGGTGATGAGCAGCATGGGCGCACGCCCGGTCAATCTGCCGGGCTACCCGGCGGCGACGATTGTCTGGCTGGCGCGGCTGCTGCCCGGCGCGGCCCTGCGCCCGTTGATGCGCCGCCTGGCGGGCCAGGGACGCGGCGGCAAGGACCCTTCGCTGCTACGGGACCTGCGGGCGGGTCGCAAACGTTCCGAGGGCGAGTTCCTCTACGGCGCCGTCGCGGCGGAGGCGGCGGCGCGCGGCGTACCTGCACCGGTCAACGCCACCCTCTGGCGCATCCTCGACGGCATCGTTCGCGGCGAGATCCCCTGGGACGAGTACCGTGGCCGACCTGAACGGCTGCTGGCGGAGGTGGGGCGGTAGAGGTGTGGAGATGTAGAGCTGTGGAGGTGTGAAGCTGTGGGTCGCGACTTTTGCCACTTCCAAATCGAGTACTGTAGAGCTGTGGAGGTGTGGAGCTGTGAGTCTATTTGTTGCGCGTGCCTACACCTCCACACCTCCACACCTCCCTCACCACCGGCGGGGCTGCTGCACCAGCGTCGGCTCAAAGCCCAGAAATCCGCTCAGACGGGGCACCCCGGCCATACCGAAGCTGACCACGTAGTAGGGCGTGAGCGGCACACGCTCCCCTGAGCGCATGCGCAACTCCAGGCGATGCTGGGCGCGCCGCAGCAGGCGCACATCCAGCCCCACCACGTCACTCAGGCGCCGATCGTCCACCGCGCGCCCCTGGAGGCCGTAGCGGGCGATCCGCACCGCATCATGCTCCCGGTCAAACGTGGCCACCACCAGGTGCCCGCCGGTGTAGAGGACGAACCCGATCAGGGCCAGCAGGATGGCGATGGCCGTGAATGGCCCCACGGCGACAGGAAGGCGACCGTCGAGCATGCGCGCAACGATGTCGCCGATCCCGAACAAGGCCAGCAGGGTGAAGCTCCAGGTGAGCACGGGCAGATAGCGCACCATCAGCCTGCGCTCCCCTGCGGTAAGGTGTACGATGGTCATGGTGTCAGCCAGTACGTGTTCAGATGTACCACAGAGCAGGCAGAGGAACGGAGAGGGTGAGCGTTTTGATGCGTCCCTCTGCGCCCTCCCGCACGGGCGGCGGGGAAACCGGATTTCCCCCGTCCAATCATCCCCATAGGTAGAGGTGTGGGGAAACCCGGTTTCCCCACTCTCTGCCGGACCACCAGGGAACACGGGTTCCGGGGAGGGCTGCGCCCTCCCAGCCCCTCCCGGCAGGCGGGGGTGTGGGGAAACCCGGTTTCCCCACTCTCTGCCGGACCAGCGGGGAACACGGGTTCCGGGGAGGGCTGCGCCCTCCCAGCCCCTCCCGGCAGGCTGCGGGGAGGGAAGGCACGGTCCTCCCGGACCCTCCGCTCAGGACAACGGCGCGGCGACGACGGTTCCGCTGGCGCGGGAGACCCCATCCTGACCGATGGCCCAGAGTTCGGCTTCGACGAAGGCGCGCCCCTCGCGCTCGTAGACTGCCGTAATGCGCCCGCCGCAGCGCAGCCGGTCACCCGGACGGGTGGGCGCCTGAAAGCGGGCCCGAAACTCGCGCAAGGCCCCCGGGCCGCCCAGGTGCGCCGCGACGCGGCCAAGCAGGCCCATGACCAGCATACCATGGGCGATGACCCCGCCGTGACCGGCTGCCTGCCCAACCGCGGGGTCGGTGTGGAGCGGGTTGTGATCACCCGAGGCGATAGCGTAGCGGCTGAACCACTCCGGGGTCAGCGGCTCGGTCTCGAAGCCGGGCAGTTCGTCGCCAACGCGGTAGGTGTTGAAAGATGGCATAGTTTACCATGAGTAGTCTGTGAACTACATTTCCTTGCATTTCCGCCCCCCTCCCAGCCTCCCCCCGTTGGGGGGAGGCGCCGGGCGCCCTTCCCTGGCGTGGAAGGGTTGGGGAGGGGGCCGAAGTTAAGCGAAAAACTCAGCTCACAGATAATGAAACCTCGTCCTGCGGGGGCTTTCGGAGGACTGCGCCCCTCCGAAAGCTCTGTCCTGCGCGGCCTCGCTACGCCAGACAGGAGGACCTGCGGCCCCCGCCGAAGTGCGCCAGGGTTCCTGGTTGATTATGTGTCCAACACGACCACCACCAGCGTATCGGTGATGGCCAGTTCGCCCCGTTGATTGCGCCAGCGGGTCTCCAGGGTGAGCACCTGGAAGGGGCCGCGCCGGCCCTCTTTGCGCGCAAGGGCGGCGATGGCCGGCGCGCCGGTCAGGGTGTCGCCGGCGAACACGGGGGCATGGTACACGTAGCCCTGCTCACCGTGCAACAGGCGCAGCAGCGGCGCCCCCAGGGCCTCCAGTTCGGCGAGGAGGGCCGGGTTGGCCCACAACCCGTAACAGGTTGCCAGCGTGGGTGGCGCGGGTAGATCGGGCAGACCCGCGGCCCGCGCGGCCGCCTCGTCGTAGTAAACCCGTTCGGGGAGACCAAGAGTTTCGGCCAGGCGGCGGATCTGCGCGCGTTCCACCGTCACCGTGTAGGGGCCAAAGGAGCGGCCAAGGTGGGCCGGGTCAATCATTGGCTGGTCGCCTCCTGTTTCGCGCGGGCCCGCAACTCTGCCCGACGGATCTTGCCGCTGACGGTCTTGGGCAGTTCACTCACAAACTCAATCTCGCGCGGGTACTTGTAGGGCGCGGTGTTCCGCTTCACGAACTCCTGGAGTTCGTGGGCCAGGGCCTCGGAAGGGTTGGCCGTGGAACCGAGCACCACGTAGGCCTTGACAATCGCCCCGCGCGCCGGATCGGGCCTGGCGACGACGGCCGCTTCGGCCACGGCGGGATGTTCGATCAGGGCGCTCTCGACCTCGAAGGGACCGATGCGGTAGCCCGCGCTGATAATCACATCGTCGGCGCGGCCCACGAACCAGAAGTAGCCCTCCTCGTCCACATAGGCCCGGTCGCCGGTGATGTACCAGTCGCCCCGGTGACAGGCCGCGGTAGCGCCCGGCGTGCGCCAGTACTCCTTGAACAGACCCACCGGGCGCTCGGGCTTCACCTTCACGGCCAGATCACCCTCACGATGCGGCGGCAGCGGGTTGCCCTCGTGGTCAATCACTGCCAGGGTGAGACCGGGCAGCGGCTTACCCATCGAACCGGGCCGCAGTTCCTGGCCAGGCGGGTTGCCGCAGAGCAGCACCGACTCGGTCTGCCCGTAGCCATCGCGCACGGTGATCCCCGTCGCCTCACGCCAGACGGCGATCACCTCGGGGTTGAGCGGCTCGCCGGCGCTGGTGCAGGAGCGCAGGTGCGGAAAGCGATAGGCTCGCAGATCCTCCTGCACCAGCAGGCGGTAGATGGTCGGCGCGGCGCAGAACGTCGTCACCGGGTAACGCTGGAGCAGTTCTAGCGTTTCGCGGGGGTTGTACTTGCCCCGGCCATCGTGGACGAACAGGGCCGCGCCCATGTTCCACGGCCCGAACAGGCTCGACCAGGCCGCCTTGGCCCAGCCGGTATCCGAGAGGTTCCAGTGCAGATCGTCGGGGGTAAGGGCCAGCCAGTAGGCCCCGGTGATGCGATGGCCGATGGGGTAACTGGCGTGGGTATGCAGCACCATCCTGGGGTTGCCCGCCGTTCCCGAGGTAAAGTAGATCATGCACGGGTCATCGCTGGGGGTGGGCAGGCGCGAACGTTCCGCCGCGCCGCCGGCAAGCGCCTCGGCGAAGCTGTGCCAGCCCGGGCGCGGCTCGCCGACAATGACCCGCAGTTCCAGGCTGGGGCACTCGGCGCGGATGGCGTCAACTTTGGCCGCGCCATCGGCGTCGGTGATAATCGCGCGGGCCTCGGCGGCGTTGATGCGATAGGCGATATCTTTGGCGGTTAACAGGCTCGTGCCGGGCATGGCCACGGCGCCCATCTTCATGAGCCCCAACACACTCTCCCACCATTCCACCACCCGCGGCAGCACCAGCAACACCCGGTCGCCCCGCACTAACCCCAGGCCCTCCAATCCCCCGGCGAGCCGGTCGGTGCGCTCGCGCAACTCAGCGAAAGTGATCGCCCGTTCCTCACCCGCTGGCCCGATCCACTGCATTGCCAGTTTGTCTGGATCCTCGGCCCAGCGATCCACGACGTCGTAGGCCCAGTTGAAATCGGGCGGCACGGAGAGGTCGATCACGGGAATGGTCATAGATCCTCCTCACGATTGTCGGTGGGTGTCAGGCGCCTGGAGCACTGACCGGCATGCTTGATCCACTAAGAGCCTGTCCGAATAACTCCTGTAGGAAAGGTGGGGAAACCGGCTTTCCCCACGCCCCTCCCTGAGGGGAGGAGCTGGGAGGGCTAC
>DAOUDA010000047.1:0-47983 GCA_034431835.1 Chloroflexaceae bacterium
ACACGTTCGCACCGCAGAGGGCGCGGAGGGCTTTCAAAACGTTCACCCTCTACGTTCCTCTGCGCGCTCTGCGGTAAATCTGAACAGGTACTCCCGGTCTTGCGCGGTCCCTCGAGGTGTTGAGATCATCTCGTAGTGGTTCGTCCGGCAAGTTCCGCGTCACCCTGAGCGAAGCGAAGGGTCCCGGCCGAGATGCTTCGCTGCGCTGAGCAAGACAAATGACTTGCCTGATGTTAGCAACGAGTCCCCCTATGACAGTCATTCATTCCCACATCAACCCGCAGAGCGAAGAGTTCAAAGCCAACGCCGTCTACCACCGCGCCCTCGCCGATGAGTTGCGCGGCCGCATGCTCGCCGCCTCGCACGGGGGCAGCCCCGACGCGCGCCAGAAGCACACTGCCCGCGGCAAGTTGCTGGTGCGCGAGCGGATCGATTTGCTGCTCGATGAAGGCACCGCCTTTCTGGAACTCAGCCCCCTGGCCGCGTATCACGTCTACGAGGATGATGTGCCCGGCGCGGGGATCGTCACCGGCATCGGGCGGGTGAGCGGTCGCGAGTGCGTCATCGTCGCCAATGATGCCACCGTCAAGGGGGGCACCTACTACCCGCTCACGGTGAAGAAGCACCTGCGCGCCCAGGAGATCGCTCAGGAGAACCACCTGCCCTGCATCTACCTGGTGGACAGCGGCGGGGCCTTTCTGCCGTTGCAGGCCGAGGTGTTCCCCGACCGCGACCACTTCGGACGCATCTTCTACAACCAGGCCCAGATGTCGGCCCGGGGCATCCCGCAGATCGCCGCGGTGATGGGTTCGTGCACCGCCGGCGGGGCCTATGTGCCGGCGATGAGCGACGAGGTGGTGATTGTCAGGGGCACCGGCACGATTTTTCTTGGCGGGCCGCCGTTGGTCAAGGCCGCCACCGGCGAAGAGGTCAGCGCCGAAGAACTGGGCGGCGCCGATGTGCACACGCGCCTCTCCGGCGTGGCCGACCATTTCGCCGAGAACGACCACGAGGCCCTGGGGATCGTGCGCGACATCGTCGCCAACCTCGGCTCCCGCCGCCGCCCGCCCTGGGAGTTGCAGGCCCCCGAACCGCCACGTTACGATCCGGAGGAGCTGTACGGCATCATCCCCCGCGACACGCGCAAGAGCTACGATATTCGCGAAGTGATCGCCCGCCTGGTGGACGGCAGCCGGCTGTATGAGTTCAAGACGCGCTACGGCACGACCCTGGTCTGCGGGTTCGCGCACATCGAGGGCATCCCTGTCGGCATTCTGGCCAACAACGGTATCCTCTTCAGCGAGAGCGCGCTGAAGGGGACGCACTTTATCGAACTCTGTGTGGCGCGTGGCATTCCGCTACTCTTCCTGCAGAACATCACCGGCTTCATAGTCGGCAAGCAGTACGAAAATGGCGGGATCGCCAAAGATGGCGCCAAGCTGGTCACTGCGGTAAGCTGCGCCGCCGTGCCGAAGTTTACCGTCGTGGTGGGCGGTTCATTCGGGGCCGGAAACTACGGCATGTGCGGCCGCGCCTATCAGCCCCGGCTGCTCTGGATGTGGCCCAACGCCCGCATCAGCGTGATGGGGGGCCAGCAGGCCGCCAATGTGCTGCTCACCGTGCGTCGCGATAACCTGCTTGCCCAGGGCCGCGATATGACCCCCGAGGAGCAGGAGGCCTTCAAGGCGCCCATTCTCGAAAAGTACGAACGCGAGGGCAGCCCCTACTACTCCACCGCGCGCCTGTGGGACGATGGCATCCTCGTGCCCACCGATACGCGCAAGGCCCTGGCCCTGGGTCTGGCCGCCGCCGGCAACGCCCCGGCCCAGGAAACAACGTTCGGCGTGTTTCGCATGTGACCGCCGGCGACGGTACGATGTGAACGGAGGCCCTGCACGGGAGGGTCCGGGAGGGCGCGGCCCTCCCAGAAAGATGCTTTTCCCCTCTGTTGCGCGGCGCAGTCGCGACGAACCACGAAGGTCATCACCATGCTCCGTCTCTCCGAAGAAGTAGCCACCGCGGTTGACGAGGGCCAGGCGGTCGTGGCGCTGGAAAGCACCCTGATCAGTCATGGCCTGCCGTACCCGCAGAACCTGGAGATCGCCCTGGCGCTGGAAGCCGAGGTTCGCGCGACGGGCGCGGTTCCGGCGACGATCGGCGTGGTGGGAGGGACACCGACCGTCGGCCTCGGGCCGGCGGATCTGGAGCGCTTTGCCACGCGCGGGGCCGCGGTGCGAAAACTCTCGCGCCGCGACCTGGCGGCGTGCATCGCCCAGGGCGCCGATGGCGCCACCACCGTCGCGGCGACGATGGCCCTCGCCGCCGCCGCGGGCATCGCCGTCTTCGCCACCGGCGGCATCGGCGGCGTGCATCGCGACGCCGCCCGCACCTGGGACGTTTCGGCGGATCTGATCGAACTGGCCCGCACCCCGGTGCTGGTGGTTTGCGCCGGGGCCAAGGCCATTCTCGACCTGCCGGCCACACTGGAGTATCTGGAGACCCTGGGCGTGCCGGTGGTGGGCTTCGGAACCGCCGAGTTTCCAGCCTTCTACAGCCGGAGCAGCGGGTTGCCCCTGCTGGCGCGCGCCGACCACCCCGAAGAAGTCGCCGCGCTCTGGACCGCCCAACGTTTGCATTCAGCCGTGGCCGCGCCCGGCGGGATGCTGCTGTGTGTGCCGCCACCCGATGAGGTCGCCCTGCCCTCCGCCACGGTCGAGGCCGCCATCAGCCGGGCCCTGGCCCGCGCCGAGGCTGCCGGCGTGCGCGGCCCGGCGGTAACCCCCTTTCTGCTGGCCGCCGTCGCCGAAGAGACGCGGGGTGAAAGCCTTGCCGTCAACGTCGCGCTGCTGCGCCAGAATGCCCGTGTTGCCGCCCGCGTCGCCAGGGCGCTGGCCGCCCGGCCCTGGTAGCCTTTTCAGGCCCGGCGTTTTTGATCCTGCAGACCGTTCCCTCAAGGAGGGGCGCTTTCCCTACCCGACGCGGCCCACATTTCGGTAAAAAACCCTTGACAAGTTGTCATATCGCAACTATACTTGACTTGGCATCGCAGCCATCATTCTGATGGCTGCTGGAACGCACCCTCAACACAACCCGCGCGCGCTTAACCCCGATACGTTGAGTGCAAGTTAAGAATGGCTGTGGAGGTGCCACTCTGCCCGCAAGGGTGAGTTGTCCTGTGTCTTTTTTAACCCTAGGCGAGGAGCACGGATCGATGCTCAAGCGGACAACATCCATCTGGGAACTGACCGATGCACAGGCTCTGGCGCAGGATCCCGAGGTTGAACATATCATCGAAGAACTTGAGGACCTGGCCCACGAGAGCCCCGAGCAGTCCCGTGGCACTGAGCCGGCCCTCGACCCTGTGCAGCACTATTTGCAGGAAATCGGTCGCGTTTCGCTTCTGACGGCGAGCGAGGAGGTGGAACTGGCCGAGCGAATCGAGCGCGGCAACCTTGCCGAAGAGCGCCTGAACGCGGCGGATCTGCCGCCGGAGGTGCGGCGCGCCCTGGAGCAGGACGTGCAACTCGGCCAGGATGCGCGGCGTCACCTGATCCAGGCCAATCTGCGCCTGGTGGTGAGCATTGCCAAGAAGTACGTCGGGCGCGGGCTTTCGCTGCTGGATCTCATCCAGGAAGGCAACATCGGCCTGATGCGCGCGGTGGAGAAGTTCGATTACCGCAAGGGCAATCGCTTCAGCACCTACGCGACCTGGTGGATCCGCCAGGCCGTGACGCGCTCGATTGCCGAGCATGGCCGGACGATCCGGCTGCCCGTGCACATGAGCGAGTCGGTTGGCCAGGTGAAGCGCGCTTCGGAGCGGCTGGCGCAGTCGCTGGAGCGGCAGCCCACGGCGGAGGAGATCGCCATTGCCCTTGGGCAGCCGGTGGACCGCATCCAGCGCGTGCTGGAGGCCGCGCGCCGGCCCGTGTCGCTCGAGACGCCGGTCGGCGACGAAGGCGAGCACACCCTGGGCGATTTTCTCACCGATGAGGAGATCCCTTCGCCCACCGAGTTTGCCTCGACACAACTGCTCCGCCGTGACCTGGCCAATGCCCTGGATCATCTGAGCGAGCGGGAGCGCCGGATCATCGACCTGCGCTACGGTCTGGTGGATGGTCGCCGGCGCACGCTGGAGGAAGTCGGTCGCGCCCTGGGGATGACCCGCGAGCGCGCCCGGCAGATCGAGGCCGAAGCCCTGCGTCGGCTGCGCAGCCCGGATGTGGGCCTGCATCTCCGGGATTATCTGGAGTGATTCCGGACGGTACGAGAAGGGGGCCTGGCAATGCCAGGCCCCCTTCTTTTGCTTCTGCACCTGCCCGAGGGCAGGATCCGGGAGGGCGAGGCCCTCCTGGACCGTAACCGGACAACCTGGTTATCCGGACGAGTGCTACACTTGCCGCGGCTTCCGCTGCGAGGAGGTTCGCAGGGGCGCGGGCCCCCGCACCCGCCGCCAGGGGCAAAACGACAACGGAGCGTTAGAACCGCGCTCCGCGTTCGCTGCTCCGCAGTTCATCGAAACAGACGCTGCAATACACCGGCCTGGTACCCCTGGGCACAAAGGGCACGGTCGTCTCCTGACCGCAGTTGGCGCAGGTGGTCTTGTAGGTCACCCGCTCGCGTGCCCCGCCGGCAGCCATCGGGGGGCGGGGAGGGCGTTCCTCCCGCGGGGCGCCGTTGTTCATGGCGGCCTTCCGGGCCTGACGGCACGACGGACAGCGGGTCGGTTCGTTGATGAACCCCTTTGAGGCGTAAAACTCCTGCTCACCTGCCGTGAACACAAAGTCCATTCCGCAGTCCCGACACGTAATGGTCTTGTCCGCGAAGCTCATCGCTCGCTACTCCTTGCCGAAGGTCCTTTGCCGAAATTGATTGGTCCGTGCCAGGGTTGCGAGCAGGTTCGCCCTTGAGCCCAGGGGTGTCGGGGTGGCTATGCCCATCGCCTTCGCCTAAGCCGTCCCATTGCCCCCATATTATAAACACTTTTCAGGGTGACGCAAGACCTTTGCGCTCGGATGTGGCTTTCTGACGCCAAATCGAGAAGTTTTTCACCAAAGGGGATGGAAAGGTCTCCCGGCAGGCCCTACAGCAGAGCGTGGGGAAAGCAGGGTTCCCCACGCTCCTCCAACCGGCCGAGGAACGGCGCCTGGAACAACCAGCCCTCAGGAGAGTTCCATGGGCGCCCAGGCCGCCATTGCCGCAGAGGAGTTCGCATCGACCAGGTGGAACTGCTGCGGTTCGCTGGCCCGCTGGGTGCGCGCGGCCGCGGCGATGAACTCGCGGAACAGCGGATGGGGCTGGTTGGGTCGCGACAGGAATTCCGGGTGGAACTGGCTGCCGACGAACCAGGGATGCTCGCGGAGTTCGATAATCTCAACCAGGCGTTGATCAGGCGAAAGACCGCTGATCACCAGGCCCGCCTCCTCCAGCACCTCGCGGTAGCGGTTGTTGAACTCGAAGCGGTGCCGGTGGCGCTCGTGGATCAGGTCCTGCCCGTAGGCGGCGTGGGCGCGGGTGCCTGGCACGAGCCGGCAGGGGTACGTGCCCAGGCGCATGGTACCGCCCTTGTTGGTCACATCGCGCTGGTCGGGCATCAGATCAATCACCGGATGGGCGCAATGGGGGGCGAATTCGGTGCTGTTTACATCCAGGGTGCCAAGCACATGGCGGGCGAAGGCGATCGTGGCGCACTGCATCCCCAGGCACAGGCCCAGGTAGGGTGTGCCGGTACGCCGGGCGTAGTCGGCGCTGAGGATCTTGCCTTCGATGCCGCGGTCCCCAAAGCCGCCCGGCACAACAATGCCGTAGGCCTTGCCCAGCAGCCGATCGGGTCCTTCGCGCTCGACCTGTTCGGCGGATACCCAGTGAACATCAATGTCAAGTTCCTGGTGGAGGCCGGCATGGCGCAGAGCCTCGATGACGCTGATGTAGGCGTCTTTAAGTTCAACGTACTTACCCACCAGGGCGATCGGCAGCACGCGCTTGGGTTGGCGGATCATGCGCACCAACTCCTGCCAGGCGCTGAGATCGGGCGGGGGAGCGTTCAAGCCGAGGTGGTGGCAGAGGTAATCGCCCAACCCGGCCGCTTCCAGCACCAGGGGCACATCGTAGATCGAGTCGACCGTCTGGAGCGGAATGACGGCGCGCGAGTCGACATCGGTGAAAAAGGCGACCTTATCGCGAATGTCGTCGGAGATGGCAAAATCGGCGCGACAGATGATCACATCGGCGGTAATGCCGACGTTGCGCAGGGCCATCACCGAGTGCTGGGTGGGCTTGGTCTTCAGTTCGCCGGTGGAGCCAATGTGGGGCAGCAGGGTGACGTGGATGTAGAGCACATTGTCACGTCCCACGTCTTTGCGCATCTGCCGGATGGCCTCCAGGAACGGCAGGCTTTCGATATCGCCTACGGTGCCGCCGACCTCAACGATCACCACATCGGCGTTGCTCTGCCGGCCCACGGCGCTGATCCGCGCCTTGATTTCCTCGGTGATGTGCGGGATCACCTGGATGGTGCCACCCAGATAGTCACCCCGGCGCTCCTTGGCGATCACCGCCGAATAGATCTGGCCGGTCGTGACATTGCTCAACCGCGTCAGGTTCTCGTCGATGAAGCGTTCGTAGTGACCCAGATCGAGGTCCGTCTCGGCGCCGTCTTCGGTGACGAAGACTTCGCCATGTTGATAGGGCGACATCGTTCCGGGATCGACGTTGAGATAGGGATCAAGTTTCAGTACCGAGACGCGCAGGCCGCGACTCTTAAGCAGCCTGCCGATCGAGGCGACGCTGATCCCTTTGCCCACCGAAGAAACCACACCACCAGTAACAAAGATGTACTTAACCATCCTTTCAGATGCTCCTTGTCTTTACAATCCTTATGGCGCCTCGATCCGATTCTGGCACACGGTCGGCGAGAGTCGTCGTGCGTGAAAGGCTCTCGACATGGTTCACGTTCAGGGCGCCATCTGGAGGAACGCGGGGAGGTTACGCCTCCCGTCCCTCCCACGGCGGGCGCGCGCCCTGGCGAAACCGGGAGGCGTCTGCCGCCGCGGGCAGAACCAGCGGATCGCGGCGGGGCCAACCCTCCGCGCCTCTCCCGAAGGGGTACGTGCAAGGCTGCCCAACGGAATCATGGTCCTTCGTCGATCCTGCGGTCACCGCGAACGAACCCTGTCAGGGATAATGACGTAAAAATGAGTGGGTCGGTCAACTGGAGGGTTGTACCGACCCACTACGCACGTACGTATCCAATTCGACCCGGGGTTCCATAGGGTTGAGCCGCTCAGCATGCCGCTGACGGTAAGACTGGACGCTGGAAGCGTCTCACCGTTTCGTGTGCGGTTCCTGGGATAGTATTGCATCAACGACGCTTCCGGCGAACTGAGGTCGCGAATGACCAGGGACCAATATCACTACATATGAACGCGCCTCGCCGGAGCTTTTACAGACATTTCACCCATTGATCGCGCGGAGCACAACCACGCGCGTCTCTTCTCCCTCTGCCGGCAGCGTAGCTGCTGTCACGGTCAATTTCTCTTCGGGCGTCACGTCCTTCAGGCCCATCTCGTGGACGAAGCGTTCGAGAGGCGCCAGGTCGTACTCGAAGGAGAGTTGACCGGCCCTGAAGTGAATGGGCACGACAATGCGCGGCTCGAGCTGGGCGATCACGCTGCAGGCCTCGGCAGGGGTAATCGTCTCGCCACCCCCGACGGGGATGAACAGCACATCAACGCTGCCGATCTCCTCAATCTGGGCCTGGCTCAGTTCGTGGCCCAGGTCGCCGAGGTGGCAGAAGACCACATCGTCGAGGTGGATCGTATAGACGGTATTCGTGCCCCGCTCGGCGCCTTTCACTTTGTCGTGGTAGGTGCGAACACCGGTTATCAGGATGCCACCCACTTCGTACTCACCGGGACCGTTGATCACAAACAGGCGCTCGCGCATGGGCCTGACGCCGGCGACGTTGTTATGGTCAGGGTGATCGTGGCTCACGGTCACGATATGGGCCGTCGGGCGGCCGAGGTCGAGGCCAATCGCGCGGCTGTAGGGATCGCAGACAATGATACCATCACGACCGCGGATGCGCACGCAGGCATGGCCGAGGAATTGAACGTCGGGCATAACTCTTCACCTTCCGGACGCCGGCCGGGTGCTATCGGGCGCGGCGGGCAGCGGACGCCCGGTTATGGCTCATCGGATGGCGCATTATGTTCGTGCCACAGTATAGCAAGGATCGGGCGAATTGTGTCGAGATCAAAGCCGCGGCGCTGGAGCAACCCGCCGAGGCGGCGATCGAAGGTGGCGCGATCGGGAACACGGGTGTAACGAGGGAGCGCGGCGCGGGCAACGGCGAGGGCGCGGGCCCGTTCCGCGTCTGCGTCACCGCCATAGGCGACCATGGCCGCCTCGATGGTCTCGCGGTCCACCCCCTTGTGGCGCAGTTCCGCCCGCAGGGCGCGGGCGCCGCGGGGGCGAAAGGTCTGGCGATTCTCGATCAGGTAGCGGCTAAAGGCCGTGTCATCGAGCGTGCCGGCGGCGCGCAGGCGTTCGAGAACGCGGGCCACTGCGACGGGGCCGAAGCCCTTGCGGCGGAGCCGTTGGCAAATTTCGGCGCTGGAGCGTGGACGCACGGCGAGCAGGCGCAGCGCGGCGCTCAGGGCGCGTTCGGTTTCGGCCAGGGCCTCCAGGCGCGACCAGGCAGCCTCATCGAGGTGCTGCCCGACATACAACCCTTCGCGGGCAAGGGCGTCCAGGCTGAGACCGAAGGCGAACCGCCCTTCAACGAAGACATTGACCCGCTGGCTATCGTGGGTCTGGGCGCTGATGGCGGTGATGGTTCCGGCTGGCATTGGCGGTGCAAAGCAAAAAATGGGGAAACCTGGTTTCCCCATACCCCTCCACGTATTAGATGGGAGGGTTCGGGCGAACGGCGCCCTTTCCCCATACGCTTCAGTCGCCTGCGCACGGTGCACACCCGACCAAAGGAACGCTACTCATCGAAGAAAGCGGCGTCGTCATCGGGGGCGCTGAGGGGCAGGGCGGTGGCGCTGGTCTGAGTTCGTTCTCGGATCAGTTGCTCGATCTCATTGGC
The DNA here is from genome assembly GCA_034431835.1 of Chloroflexaceae bacterium. Classification (GTDB taxonomy): domain Bacteria; phylum Chloroflexota; class Chloroflexia; order Chloroflexales; family Chloroflexaceae; genus JACAEO01. The sequence continues at coordinate 9,089 of DAOUDA010000047.1, forward strand.
GAGTTCCTTGTTCTCCTTGAGGAACTCGCGCACATTCTCGCGCCCCTGGCCAAGACGGTCCTCGCCGAGGTAGAACCAGGCCCCGCTCTTACGAATGATGCCCAGTTCCACCGCCATATCGAGGATATTGCCCTCACGGGAGATGCCCTCGTTGGCGAGAATATCGAACTCGGCCTGGCGGAAGGGGGGCGCCACCTTGTTCTTGATCACCTTGACGCGCGCGCGGGCGCCGATGGCCTCCTGGCCCGATTTGAGCGTCTCAATGCGGCGAATGTCGAGGCGAACCGAGGCGTAGAACTTGAGCGCCTGGCCGCCGGTGGTGGTTTCGGGCGAGCCGAACATGACCCCGATCTTCATGCGCAACTGGTTGAGAAAGATCACGCACGTGCGGCTCTTGTTGATCGCCCCGGAGAGTTTGCGCAGAGCCTGGCTCATCAAGCGCGCCTGGAGCCCCGGCAGCGAGTCGCCCATGTCGCCTTCGATCTCGGCGCGCGGCACGAGCGCCGCCACCGAGTCGATGACGATCACATCGACCGCGTTGGAGCGTACCAGCGTCTCGCAGATCTCCAGGGCCTGCTCGCCGGTGTCGGGCTGCGACACGAGCAGATCGGCGATCTGCACCCCGCAGCGTTCGGCGTAGACCGGATCAAAGGCATGCTCGGCGTCAATAAAGGCGCAAATGCCGCCCATCTTCTGCGCCTCGGCAATCACGTGCTGAGCCAGGGTCGTCTTGCCGCTGCTCTCGGGGCCGAAGATCTCGATTACCCGGCCCCGTGGCAACCCGCCGACTCCGAGGGCGATGTCGAGGGCAATGGATCCGGTGGGGATGACCTCGATCGCCAGTCGGGAGCCAGCCTCGCCCATTTTCATGATCGAGCCCTTGCCGAACTTGCGGTCGATCTGGCTGATTGCTGCGGCCAGGGCCTTCTCCTTCTCCGGCGAGATGGCCATCGCGGGCGCTCCTCCGTTGTTCGTGCTCACGTGTGTGCTCCTCAAACTACGCGTATTATAGTGGATAGCGCCCCTTCAGCGCAACCGGCATGGCACGTCTGTGCTATTGTAGCACGGACGTGCGTGTCGCGCAAGGGCTATCGCCGTCATCATGCATACCGTTTGCGCCGGCCCTGAGTTGCGCCACTACCGGGGTGAATACGAGCCGATCGATCATTGTTTTCGAGTCGGGACCCGTGCAACGTCCTCGGAGCAACCCCCTGGGGGCGCAGAAGTCCCGCAACCTTGCGATGGAAGTCAAAGGTTGGACAGGCCCCGGTTTTCGGATGAAATAGACATGATACACTTGCTATCCTGTGGTATAGTGGAGTGATGGAGCAAAACCCGATCAACTCAGAGGTGGACAGAACCCATAGGCGTCGAGGAGTTTCACGGTGTTGGGAGGTGCTGGTTGACCCTCACGACCGTCCCGTCTACCAGGAAGTGAATTGCCCATGAGCCGTCGTATTCCACCTGGTCCCGGTCAGGAGTCCGTCTGGGACTATCCCCGCCCCCCGCGGGTCGAGCCGATCACGCGCCGCCTGCGGGTGGTCTTCGGGGGGGTGTTGATTGCCGATACGCGTCGTGGGCTGCGGGTGCTCGAAACGAGCCATCCGCCGGTCTACTATATCCCGCCTGCCGATATTCAGATGGAGTATCTGACTCCAACCGGGCGGCGGACGTTCTGTGAGTTCAAGGGCCAGGCGCACTACTATACGCTGACCGCCGGTGGGCGTCGCGCCGAACACGCCGCCTGGTACTATCCCGATCCTGCGCCTGGCTATGAGGCCCTTCGCGACGCGGTAGCGTTCTATCCGGCGCTGATGGACGCCTGCTACGTCGACGATGAACTGGTAACGCCGCAGCCAGGCGGCTTCTACGGCGGCTGGATCACGTCGGATATCGTCGGTCCGTTCAAGGGCGGCCCCGGCACCTGGGGCTGGTAGGAGCGCCAGGTCTTCCCCCAATGCGCATGGCGCCGTTTGCACGCTGCCGCTGGATCCTTCCACGTTGCTCGCTCCCCTTCTCCACGTCACTTTCCGCGAGCCGCTCCTTGTAAGCCTCCTGAGGAGACCCCTATGCCAATGCGCGATGCTGATGATCGGATCATTCAGGCCGCGCGCCGTGACGTGTTTGCCGGCAGGCTCAGTCGCCGCGAGTTTATGCGGCTGATGAGCGCCCTGGGCCTCTCCGCCGGGGCGGCCGCCCTGGCCGCCTGTGGGGGGGCCGCCACCCCGGCGCCCACCACCGCCCTGCCGGGAGGAGCGCCGGCAACCGCCGCGCCCACCGCCCCCGCGCCCGGCGGCGCCGCCGCCACCCTCCGCGTTGCCACGGAGATCCCCGTCCAACTCGATCCGGCCCTGGCTTCCTCCGATGCCGAGATCCTGATCCTCCACTCGATCTACGACTATCTGGTGGACATCAACGCCCGCAACGAGATCGTTCCGCGCCTGGCCCGCGAATGGCAGGTCAGCGACGACGGCCTCACCTACACCCTGCGCCTGGTCGAGGGGGCGGCGTTTCACGATGGCAGCCCGCTTACCGCCGCTGATGTAGCCTGGACCTTCAACCGCCTGCGTGATCCGTCGTTGCAGTTGCCCACCGCCGATCTCTACGCCGGCGTCGCCGCAGTGGAGGCCGACGGCGATGGCGCGGTGGTGTTTACCCTGTCGCAACCCAATCCCTTCTTCCTCTACGACCTCAGCGACAACCGCGCCCTGGTGCTCAGGGCCGAAACCACAGAGGCAGCGACCAGCTTTAACGGCACCGGTCCCTTCAAGGTGGCGGAGTACCGGCCCGAGAATCGGATGACCCTGGTGGCCAACGAGAACTACTTCGTTTCCGGCAAGCCTGGCGTGGCCAATCTGGAGTTGATCTTCTTCGCCGACCAGGCCGCCGCGGTTGACGCGCTGCGTGGCGGGCAGGTGGACATCGCCATGCGTATGCCGACGCCGCTCTTCGAGACGCTGCGGCGCGAGCCGGGCCTGACGGCGGTGCAGGTCCCGACCAATGGTTTCGACGTGGTGCGCCTGCGCTCCGACCGCGAGCCGGGTAACAAGCCCGAGGTGATCCAGGCGCTGAAGCTGGCCACCGACCGCCAGGCGATCTTCGAGACGGTGACGCTGGGTCTCGGCGCCGTGGGTCGCGATAGCCCCATCGGCCCGCTCTTCGCGGCGTACTACAGCGAGGAGACGCCCATCCCGCCCCGCGATCCCGCCCGCGCCCGCGATTTGCTCGCACAGGCGGGCTTTGCCAGCGGGCTGAAGCTCGACCTGCACGTGCCGGACTCGGGCGATCGGCCCGACCTGGCCGTGGTGCTGAAGGAACAGTGGGCCGAGGCGGGGATCGACGTGAACGTGATCGTCGAGCCGGAGAGTGTGTATTACGGCGAGAATGGCTGGCTGGAGGTCGATCTGGGCATCACCGGCTGGGGCTCGCGGCCCGTGCCGCAGTTCTACCTCGATGTGATGCTGGTGACCGGGGCAAAGTGGAACGAGAGCCACTTCTCCGACGCCGAGTTCGATGCACTGGCAGCCAAAGCCGGCTCGACCCTCGACGAAGCGGAGCGCGTCGCGGCCTACCGGGAGATCCAGCGCATTCTGATCGAGCGCGGCCCGATCATCGTGCCCTACTTCTTCGCAGCGTTGGGGGCCATTCGCAACGGCTTTGAGGGTTTCGAGTTGCGGCCGTTCCCCGGTCGTACCGACCTGGCGGCCATCCGCGCCGCGGGGTAGGGGGAGTGTGGAGGTGGGGAGGTGGGGAGGTGAACGCACAGGTCCACAACTCTACATCTCCCCACCTCCCCACCTCCACATCTCCACAAACAACCATGGCCCTTGACACGGTTGAACGCGGCATTGGCGACGGAGCAGTGACCGGCGGCGCGCCTGGCGCATGGCGTGGGGCGCTGCGGGCAATCTGGGGACGTCCGACGTCGGCGATCGGGGCGACGATCGTCTTGCTCTTCGTGGCGCTGGCCCTCTTTGGCCCGCTGATCGCGCCCTACCGCGCCACCGACCAGCTTCCCGGCGCGCGCTGGTTGCCCCCGTCGCGCGAGCACTTCTTCGGCACCGACCGGCTGGGTCGCGATGTCTTCAGCCGCGTGGTGCTGGGCACGCGGGATATTTTCGCCCTGGCGGGCGCCGGCACACTGGTTGCGGTGGCGCTGGGGACGGGGGTCGGGCTGGTGACGGCCTACCGCGGCGGCTGGGTCGAGGAGGTGACCTTCCGCTCCTTCGACGGCTTGCTGGCCGTTCCGGCCCTGCTGCTGGCGCTGATGCTGCTGGGCACGGTCGGCCCCTCACGCCAGAGTGTGCTGCTGGTGATCGTGCTGGTGTATACGCCGATCGTGGCGCGGGTGGTGCGGAGTGTGGTGCTGGCGGTCAAGCCGCGCGGTTTTATCGAGGCGGCGCGCATGCGCGGCGAGACGCCGGGCTACATCCTGGGGCGCGAGATCCTGCCTTCGGTGCTGCCGGCCCTGACCGTGGAGGCGGCGCTGCGTTTCTCCTACGCCATTTTCCTGGTGGCGTCGCTGGGTTTTCTTGGGGTGGGGGTGCAGCCGCCGGCCCCCGATTGGGGCCTGATGGTGCTGGAGGCGCGTAACGACGTGGCCCTGGCCCCCTGGTCGCTCTACTTTCCCGCCGGGGCCATCGCCCTGCTGGTCGTCGGGGTCAACCTGCTCGCCGATGGGCTGCGGCGGGCGTTGCAGCCTGGCGGAGGGTGAGCGGAGGTGTGGAGGTGTGGAGGTGTGGAGGTGAAAGCGTCTGAATATGAGGTCCGGGGCGTACAGGCCGGTTGAGGATGGGGAAACGGTGCAAGGTGTATCTATCCTGGAGATTGACAATCTGACCGTCGGTTACCGGGGCGCGGAGGGGTGGCGCGACGCGGTGCGCGACGTGACCCTGCGGGTGGCCCCCGGCGAGCGCCTGGGGGTGGTGGGGGAGAGCGGCAGCGGCAAGAGCACCCTGGCGCTGGCGACGTTACGCTTTCTCGGGGCCGGCGGGGCGATCCGCGCGGGTACGGTGCGCCTGCGTGGCGTCGATCTGGCCACGCTGTCGCCGGGCGCGCTGCGCGCCGTCTGGGCGCGCGACGTGCGTCTGGTGCCGCAGAACCCCCTGGCGGCGCTCAACCCTTCGTTACGCATTGGCGATCAGGTGGCCGAGGCCATCCTCCAGGGCGCCGAACGGGCGATCACGCCCGCCGAGGCGCGCCGCGAGGCCCTGGACCTGCTGCGCCTCGTCCGCCTGGCCGATCCGGAGCGGGTCGCGCGGGGCTACCCCCACGAGTTGAGCGGCGGTATGCAGCAGCGCGCGCTGATCGCTATGGCACTGCACGGCGATCCGGCCCTGCTCATTCTTGATGAGCCGACGACCAGCCTGGATGTGACCACCGAAGCGGCCATTCTCACCCTGCTCGCCGACCTGACGAACAGGTCGGGTGAACGGGCGACGTTGTTCATTTCACACAACCTGGGCATTGTGGCGCGGATGTGCGACCGGGTGGCGGTGCTCTACGCCGGCGAACTGGTCGAGACGGGACCAACGGCGGCGCTGTTTGCCACGCCGCTGCACCCCTACACCGCCGGGCTGATTGACAGCCTGCCCCGTCCGGGTATGCGCCACACGCTGCGCCCGCTGCGTCCCATCCCCGGGGCCATTCCTCGCCTGGATGATCTACCGCGCGGGTGCGTGTTTCACCCCCGTTGCCCGCTGGCGCTGGATCGCTGCCGCGCCGAGCGCCCGCCGCTGGAAGCGCCCACGCCTGATCGCCAGGTGCGTTGCTTCCGCTGGCGCGAGGTGGAGCGCGGGGCGCTGGCCGGCGCCGAAGAGGCCGGCGTGATCCCGCTACCCGAACTACCACCCTCCACCGTTGAGCCGGTGCTCTCGCTCAGCGGGGTCGAGAAACGCTTCGCGCTGCGGCGCGGCCTGGGCGACCGGCTGGCGCGCCGCCCGCCGCGGGCGGTGCGGGCGGTGGATGGGGTTGACCTGCGGTTGGGCTGTGGGCGCACGCTCGGGGTGGTCGGTGAGAGCGGGAGCGGCAAGACCACCCTGGCGCGTTGTGTGGTGGGGTTGGAAGAGCGCACCGGCGGTGAGATCAGCCTGGTGGACGTGCCGCTGGCGCCGGGGCTGGAGCAACGCGCGCCCGCGGTGCTGCGGCGCATCCAGATGGTCTTTCAAAACCCGCAGGAGGCCCTGAACCCCTATCTGACGATCGGCGAGGCGCTGCGGCGCCCGTTGATGCGGCTGGGGCGCCTCACGCGGGCCGAGGCCGACCGGCGCGTGGCCCGGCTCCTCGACGCGGTAAAGCTCGACCCCGGTTACGCCGCGCGTTACCCGGCGCAGTTGAGCGGCGGCGAGCGCCAGCGCGTGGCGATTGCCCGCGCTTTCGCCGTCGAGCCGGACCTGGTGCTGCTCGATGAGTCAGTTTCGGCGCTCGACGTCTCGGTGCAGGCGGCGGTGCTCAACCTGCTGAGCGAGTTGCGGCGCCGCAACGGCACGACCTACCTGTTCATCACCCACGACCTGGGGGTGGTGAGCTACCTGGCCGACGATGTGGCGGTGGTCTACCTGGGGCAGGTGCTGGAGGAGGGGCCGGTCGAGGCCGTGCTGCAGCCGCCGCTGCACCCCTACACCGAGGCGCTGCTCTCGGCGCTGCCGACCCTGCCGCCCGACCCGCCGCGCGCGCCGATCGCGCTGGAGGGCGACATCCCCGCGCCTACCGCCATCCCTTCAGGTTGCCGTTTCCACACCCGTTGCCCTCGCTTTCTCGGGCCGATCTGCGCTCAGGAAGAGCCGCCCTGGCGCGATGCGGGCAACGGCCACCGCATCAGGTGCCATATACCGCTGGAGGAGCTCAGCGGGTTGCAGGAGTCGAGGGAAGCGGGTTTTGGATTTTAGATTTTAGATTTTGGATTTTGGATTTTGGATTGCCGTGTGTAGCATCCTGGCGGGCTTCCAGGCGACCCGTTGGGGCATCAGCGTGATGAACATCGGGCCATAGCACTTTCGAACGCCCGTACCAGGGCCTATCTGAGGCCTGGCTGATAGCCAGGTTTTTCGGTCACGCATGGTTCACAGGAGCATCGCCGTTCGCAGCGTTTGCCGCCCTCTCAGCCTCCCCCCGCTGGGAGGAGGCGCTGGTTTCCTCCCCCAGCAGGGGAGGGTCAGGGAGCTCTCAGGTGCAGGGTTTTTCGAGGGAGAAGGAGTTTTCGGCGTTCCAATGCGCTCACGGTCCTCCCCTCCTGCCCGCCGCTTCCTGAGCGGCAAAGGGGGGAGCTGGGCGTCCCGATGCCCCGGATGGCGAATGCGACGCGAGGATGTGCCGGAAGACTCTACACCTGAGAGGGGTTAGGGAAGGGGCGGGTCGCCAATGACACGCTACATTTTGCGTCGATTGGGCTTTCTGGCGCTGACACTGCTGTTCACATCGGCGCTGATCTTCGTGATCACCCGCCTGCTGCCGGGTGACGTGGCGCGGGTAATCCTGGGGCGCGAGGCGAGCGAGCAGGCCCTGGAGGCGCTGCGCGAGGAACTGGGGCTCAATCGCCCGGCGGTGGTGCAGTACATTGACTGGCTGGGCGACTTCGTGCGAGGAGACTGGGGGCGCTCCTACAGCACGCGCCTGCCGATCCGCGAGGTGGTGCTGGAGCGGCTGGGCAACTCGTTGATGCTGGCCGGTCTGACGCTGCTGATCGCCGTGCCGCTGGCGGTGGCTCTGGGGGTGATCGCCGGGCTGCGTGAGGAACGCCCGGCGGACCAGGCGATCAGCATTGGCGCGCTGGCGGTGGTCGGGTTGCCCGAGTTTGTCACCGGGCTGGTGCTGATCGACCTGTTCGCCTTCCGGTTGCGCTGGTTGCCGGCGAACTCTTCGATTGCGCCGGGCAGCGGCTTCATCGCCGCGCTGCCGCAGTTGATCCTGCCGGCGCTGACGGCAACGCTGGTACTGCTGGCCTACATTATTCGCCTGACCCGGGCCGGGGTGATCGAGGAACTGCGGCAGGATTACGTACGGACGGCCGCGTTGAAGGGCCTGCCGCGCCGGGTGGTGATCGTGCGCCATGTGTTGCGGAACGCCCTGTTGCCGACCGTCACGGTAGTGGCAATCAGCCTGGGGTGGCTGATCAGCGGCCTGATCGTGGTGGAGAACGTCTTCAACTACCCCGGGGTGGGCCGCCTGCTGACCTTCGCCATCGATCGGCGCGATCTGCCTCTGTTGCAGGCCGTGAGCATGATCACGGTGCTGATCTTCGCGCTGGCGAACCTGGCCGCGGATGTAATGTACGCCTTTTTGAATCCGCGGATCCGGTTGGGATAAAGAAATGAATTTTGGGAGGGCCACGCCCTCCCATACAGGGTCAGATCGGGGGGGCGGAACCCTCCCGTGCAGGCAATCGATGCTCCTACGCCCTGGCGGCGGCGTAGAGTTCGGCAACCTTGTCCCAGTTGACGGTGTTCCACCAGGCGTCGATGTAGGCGGCGCGGCGGTACTGGTACTTCAGGTAGTAGGCGTGCTCCCAGACGTCCACGCCGAGGATGGCGGTTTTGCCCTCCATCAGCGGGTTATCCTGGTTAGGCGTGCTGATGATGCTCAGGGCGCCGTTCTTGTCAGCGACGAGCCAGGCCCATCCGGAGCCAAAACGCCCCAGGGCGGCCGCCTTGAACTGCTCCTGGAACGCGGCGAAACTGCCAAAATCGCTGATAATCGCCGTAGCCAGCGAGCCGGTCGGTTCGCTGCTGCCACCGGGGGTCATAATTTCCCAGAAGAACGTGTGGTTCCAGTGACCGCCGCCGTTGTTACGCACAGCGGTGCGGATGTCCTCGGGAACGGCGTCGAGATTGCGGAGCAGTTCCTCCAGGAGTTTGTCCTTGAGTTCCAGATGTTTGGCGATCGCGTTGTTCAGATTGGTCACGTAGGTCTGGTGATGGTTGTCGTGGTGGTAGTGCATCGTGGCCTCATCAATATGAGGCTCAAGGGCATTGTAGGCATACGGAAGCGGCGGGAGTTCGAACGGCATCGGAGACCTCCTCTTTCGCTACAGCGCGTGACATGAAACAAGGGGCCGGCGTAGAGTAGAGACGACCCGGCGGGCCGGCGTAGAGACGACCCGGCGGGCCGTCTCTACGCCGGCCCCTCCTCATTCCTGCGGGCCTCAGCGACGAGGCCGATTGTAAACGAACCAGACGTCAGGCCGGAATGTGGTACCGGCAGCAATGGGCGCCGGCGGCGATGGTGCCCTTGCGGGCGACCGGGGTTCCGAGCAAGTCTTCGTAGAGTCGTAGTTCCTGAGCGCAGAACTGTGGATGCCGGCGCGCGACGCAATCAACCGGGCAGTTGTACTCCGTGAGGGTGAAGGAGCCGTCTTCGTGCTGCTCCCACTCGCACATGTACCCCTGGGCGGCCAGAAGTTCGGCCAGGGCCGCCACCTGAGCCGCGCGATCCTTGCCGGCCAGGCGCGGCAGGAACTCCTGTATCAGCGCCTCGCGACGGCGGGTAAGGACCTGCTCAATCGCGGCGGAACCGCCGATATCCTCCAGGTAGGTCACCAGGTCGAGGGCAAGGCGATCGTAGCCTTTGGGAAAACACGCTTCAGCCTCGGCGGTGAGGGCGTAGAGATGGGAAGGACGGCCAACGTTCCGCCGCACCCCGACGACCTGAACCTGGCCATCGCGCTCGAGCAGGGCCAGGTGTTGTCGCACCCCTACCGCGCCGATACCCAGCACATCGCTGATCTCCTGCGCCGTCATTTCGCCGTGGCGGCGGATGAGGTGCAGAATGTTGTGGCGCGTTGACCCCTGCTCTTTACGTTCGGCCATGGTTGCAGTTTTATTACCTTGTTGTATTGAAAGCACTGTGAGTATAACACGCATTTTTTTCGAGTGTCAAGGCGAGCGATTCGCGGGCAGGGTCACGTCAACGTCGGTCGTTGCGCCTGAACCACACCCTGCTCTCCGCTTGACGGAGAGGGGGCCGGGGGTGAGGGCCTTCAGCCAGGACGTTGACGTGGCCATGTATCGCGCGAACCCTCTTGACTCATCACCGATGGGGTGGTAAGCTTACCAGCGACAAATGATAGGCGCCGCTCCTCGTTAGGCGCGGATCGCTTGCGAATACAGGTCATTGCTCCGACCCGTCGAAAGACGCTAAGGGGTACACGGTATGCCTCGGCTTAAGGGGTATACTAAGATGACTGCGGCACCTCCGCCACGTCGCAAACGATCTTAAGCTCAACCAGGGGGAGACTCGCAGGCATCGCGGCTTGAACGTGCCCCTCTGGCCTCAGCCAGAGGGGCTTTTAAATGAGGAGTTATATGGACGACGGTCATCCAGGTCGGCGGCGCGATGATGCGCTGACAATCTGCGCCTGCGCCTGTTTCATCGGTGGCGCCCTCCCCCGTCGCTAGACCTGGGTGGCTCTGGGTTGCGCTCCGGTGAGGCTGGCCTCACCGGGGCCTTTTTGTGTCCTCCTGGCGCGGTTTGTCTTCCTCCTCGCGCCGCTGTTCCTTCCCGACAAGCCGAAAACCGGTAGCCGTTCCCGTCCGAACCTCTCGGCGTGACGCCGATGTGGCGGCGCCTTACCCCCTGGTTGTCAGGGGGCGTTTCAGGGCGCCTTGAGGCGGCGAAAGGCGGGTTACGCGCCTTCCTCACGGAGGTGCGCTGGCTTCGCTGTGCCCTTTGAAGCCTGAAAGGAGGAACCGCCGATGTTGATGCTGCGCTGGACCCTCGATGCCAACGGGCGCCTGACGGCCACCGTCGTGCGCCTGCCGACGAAGACGCGCCCGCTTGCCCTGCTCGGCACGCCGCAGCAGGCCCCGTCCACCGCCCGTTCGGCGCAAACCGCGACCCCGGCACGGGCGGCGGCTTCCGCGCATCGCGATCGCGCGCCTGAACCCGAGGCGAACCGGGGCGGATCTGGGAGGGCGCAGCCCTCCGAAGCCCTCCCCTGAGATGAACGCGGGAGAGTTGAGAGAGCTCTAAGTGAACTACGTTTTTCGGTAACTCCGCCCCCTCCCCAACCCTCCCCCGCCGGGTGAAGGAGTCCGCCGTCTCCCCCAACGGGGGGAGGTTGGGAGGGGGGCGGAAATGTAAGGAAACTTGGTTCACAGACTCCTGACGCTCCTCCGCCGGTGGAGGGGGTCGGGCGCCTTCCCCCAGCGGAGAGGGGGCAGACATCCGTAATGCCAGGCCTTGCGCGGGGAGGGATGCGCCTCCCCGCGTCGCTTCTGAAGAGACCCTTTGATGCCGACATACACCGATGCCGTCTTTGCGCCGCTGGACGCCGACCACGTTCTGGAACGGGTGGCGGGCGGAAACGAAACCGAAGTCTACCGGAGCGACTCGGGGCGTGTGGCCGTGAAGCTGAAGGCCGAGACGGGCGGCAGTTTACCCGAGGCCCTGGCCCATGCCCGCGAGTTGCGCGCCGCGGCCGAAGCCTTCGTCGCCTGTCTTGGTCCGCGCTACAGCATCCCCAGCCACTTTCTCCTTGCCCGCGACAGCCAGGGGCGCGTGCAGGCGCTGGTCGTGCAGCCCTATCTGGCTCACGCGCGCGCGCTTGCCTACCTCGACTACCGGGCAATGTCGCGCCAGGAGCGGCAGGCGCTGGCGCGGGCCCTGCGCGACATCATCGCCCGGGCGCAAGGCGCCTACTGGCGCACCGGGGCGATGCCCGACCTGTACGGGCGCGCCAGCCTCAGCCGGGAGGAGCGGCGGCGCAATCGCTCGCTCACGCGCCTGCCGCAGCGCCTCTGGAGCTTCCTGGTGCGGCGCACGTTGTTGCGCTCGCACAACCTGCTCTGGACCGGCGACACGGAACGGCCCGTTGTGCTGGTGGACTACGACCCCGTGCGGCGCAGCCGGCTCTACCGGCGGATCTACTACGCGGTGCGCCAGGCGCTCTTTCTTCGCGATCGGCTGGTGATCTGGCTGACCCTGCGGTGAATCCGGAAAGGCTGTACCCGCGCCCGGTCTGATGCTCGCCAAGGCCGAAGCGCTGGCTGCGCCAGCTTCGGCCCAGGAACCCGGCAACGAAACTCGGACGCAGTACGAGCAAGGTCCAGGAACGCCGGGTAGGCAAAACTGCCTGATCGGGTGGCTTCCCTTTTGCCAAAAATTCGCTATAATTCCCGCCACATCTGTGACCAACCCCTGTTGCTGGAACGCATAAACGCAGGCTTGCACCGTTGGACGGGCAGCGCATGGCCATGTTCGCCCATGCGGCGGGCAGGCGTGCGCCGTTATGCGTTGCGCCGGGGCCGCCCGCCCCGGCGCGACAGTTACCGCGCCAGCGAGCTAAAGCTGCGGCAGGAAGGGCCTGATCTCCCTGAAAACCTTCCTCTCACCCCTTGAAGGGCCACAAGCGTAGTGTGCAAGCATGGAGCGCAGGAAACGGAGGAACCGATGCTGAGCTTTGATCCGATGAACCCGGAAGAGAACGCCAACACGATCACCCATGGCGTCGGGGCGGTAGCGAGCGTGATTGCAGGGGCCACGCTGGTGGGCATGGCAGCAGGCAGCGGCGACCCGTGGCGCATCACAGGCGCGACGGTCTTCAGCATTGCCCTGGCGCTGTTGTATACCGCCTCGACGCTGTTCCACTGGGAACGGGATCATCGATTGAAGCGACGCTACGAGATCGTTGACCACTGCGCGATCTTCGTGCTGATCGCCGGCACCTATACGCCATTTACGCTGGTAACCCTGCGCGACACGGTAGGCTGGCCCCTTTTCGCGGTGATCTGGGGCCTGGCGGTCGCCGGGATCGTCTTTAAGCTGATCTTTTCCACGCGCTTCCGGCTGATCTCAACTATGATCTACATTGCGATGGGTTGGCTGATCATCGTCGCCGCCGAGCCCATGCTGCGGGCTTTGCCGCTCTCTACGGCCATCCTGCTTGTACTGGGAGGAGTCGCTTACACCGGCGGCACGTACTTCTTTTACCACGAGCGCATTGTCTACGGGCACACGATCTGGCACATGTTCGTGCTGGTGGGAAGCATCTGCCACTTCCTGGCTGTGGCCAGCCAGGTGGTACGCTGAGCGCCTGGCCGGACACCCGGGGTATCCGGTTCCGTTCCGGGAGGGCTGCGCCCTCTCCACCGGCCGGGGCGTGGGGAAATCCGGTTGCCCCCCATCCTCCTTCCGAGGGAGGGGCGTTGCAGCCCTCCCCGCCGGCCGGGGCGTGGGGAAATCCGGTTGCCCCACCCTTCTTCAGGCATGACGATGTGAATGGTTAATAGCTTACTACTGGCGTGTGACGTTTGTTACCAGAAACTATCTCCTGGCAGTGCTAGAGTAGAGGCCGATCCCAGAACACACCAGCGGGAAGGACTCTCCTGTGAAGCACGTGCTCGTTATTCACGACGATAGCGGTGATGAGACCGCGACCATCGAGATGCTCGGCACACCCGTGCAGGTGCGCCGGATCGGCTGTGGCGGCGATCTGGAGCTTGCCCGGACGTTGATTGCCGAACACGATGGGCGGGTGAGCGCCATTGCCCTGGAGAACATGCCGGCCAGCCTGCGGCTCGGCCCGGCCCGGCAACCCCACGCCCTGGGGAGCGCCCTGGCCGCCGCCGCCAGGCAGACGCCGGTGGTGGATGGCAGTGGCGTGCGTCCAATGCTGGAGCGGTGGGGCGTCATCCTTGCTGATCGGGCCCAGCCGGGCATTTTCAGCCGGAAGCGGGTGCTGATGGTGCCCGGTCTGAACCACGACGGCCTGGCCCACGCCCTGTCGCGCCGGGGCTGCACCGTGCGCTACGCCGATCCGGTGGTCTTTTTTGGCATGCCCGACCTGCCGGGGGTTGGCAACCCGGCCACCTTGCCGCAGGTAGCCGGGCCGACGCTGGACTGGCTCAAGACGGCGCCCTTCCACCGGGTCGTACCGCGCCCGGGCACACCGCGCAACCCGCGCCCGGCGGCGCCCTTCGCCTGGGCCGATCTGCTGGCCGGAGAAATCGGCGCCATCCGGCGCTACGCGCCCGCCTCGCTCCACCGCAAGACGATCGTCGTCGAGTGGGCCAGCGCCGAGGACCGCGCCGACTTGCAGGCGCGGGGCGCGTCGATTGTGGTCTCTCTCCTCGACGGGCTGATCCCCGTGGATGGCCTGAGCCACTGGTCGGCGGCGACGGTCGAGGGGTTGCTGGCGGCCCTGCGCGCCAACCCCGAGGCCCCCCTCACCGAGGACACCTACCTTGACCTCCTGGCCGAGATCGAGTGGTCGCCGGCGATTACCTACTTGCAGCCGGAGGATGCGGGGATCAACAAGTTTGCCTTTGTGATCCACCCGCTGAACGTTAGTTTTATTCGTTCCCACCACTGGTTCGGCTGGACGCGCTACCTCCCCGATGAACTGGTTGAGGCCGTGGCGGCTTACTTCCCCCCGATCTACGTGGGGAAGGTGAGCGGCGCGCGCTCGGTGGCCACGGGCCAGCGGGTTGAGGGCTACCTGATCTCGCTGGGCGCCACCCCGCGCCAGATGATGCGCCACGGCGAACGCTTCACCTACACGCGCCTGAACCAGGCCGCACGCATGGCCGAACGCATGGGCGCGCGGATCATGGGGTTGGGCGCCTTTACCAGCGTGGTGGGCGATGCCGGGGCCACTGTGGCCCACGAGGCCGACATCGCCATCACCAGCGGCAACAGCCTGACGGTGGCCGCCACGCTCGAGGCGGCCAAACAGGCCGTTCGCAAAATGGGCGCCAGCGATCTGACCCGGGGTCGGGCGATGGTCATCGGCGCGACCGGCTCGATAGGCTCGGTGTGCTCGCGCCTCCTGGCCCAGGCCATCCGCGATGTGGTGCTGGTCTCGATCGAGCCGGAGAAACTGATCGCCCTGAAGCGCACCATCGAGGAAGAGACGCCCGGCGCGCGGGTGATCATCGCCACGCGCTCGGATGAACTCGCCGGGGAGTGTGACCTGATCGTGACCGCCACCTCGGCCTTTGGCCAGCGCGTGCTCGACATCACCCGCTGCAAGCCCGGCGCGGTCATCTGCGACGTGGCCCGTCCGCCTGATATCAGCGAAGCCGAGGCCGCGTTGCGCCCGGACGTGCTGGTCATCGAGAGCGGCGAGGTGCTCCTGCCGGGCGATGTGACCATCAGTTACAACATCGGCCTGCCGCCCGGCACGGTCTACGCCTGTCTGGCAGAGACCGCGCTGCTGGCGATGGACGGGCGGTTCGAGGATTACACCATCGGCCGCAACATCACCATGGAGCGGGTCAAGGAGATCTACCGTCTGTTCAAGAAGCATGGCCTGCAACTGGCCGGCCTGCGCTCCCTCGGCGTCTATGTTACCGATGAGGATGTGCTGGCCAAACGCGCCCTTGCCGATACGTTGCGCGCCGACCCCGCACTGTTCGCCCGCACCCGCGCCGAGGCCGCCGAGCGGTTGGCCCGCATCCCCGCCGCTTCCAAGGGTGTGCACGCCCGGCGTCCCGCAAGGATGCGCTGGGCGTGGGCCGCAGTTGGCGTGGCCCTCGCCGGGATCGGCCTGCGACGGCGCATTGCGCGATCCACCGCCACAGCCGCCGCCTATGAGGAGGTGACCCCATGAGCGACCGGTCCGCGCGAACACCGTTCTCCAACATCGATGCCTACTGGCTCCATATTGACGAGCCAGTCAATCCCATGGTGATCACCGCCCTCTGGGGCTTCGACCAGCCGATCGCCTTCGACGATCTGCGCGCGATCGTCCGCGATCGGCTGCTGGTCTTCGAGCGTTTCCGCCAGCGCATCGTCGAGCCGCGAGGCGAAGGTCGTCCCTACTGGGAACTGGCCCCGGATTTTGAACTGAGCGCCCATCTGCACCATATCGCCCTTCCCGGCGAGGGCACCCAGGCCGACCTGCGCGACCTCGTCAGCGACTTGCTCAGCACCACGCTCGACCGCGCGCGCCCCCTGTGGCAAATGTACCTGGTCGATCGTTGCGGCACGGGCTGCGCCCTGATCATGCGCCTGCACCACTGCCTGGCCGACGGGATGGCGCTGAGCCACATGCTGCTGGGTATGACCGACGAAGGCGCGGCAAGAGCCGCCGCCAAAACCCGGGAGAACCATCACGCCCCGCGCTCGCCCCTGGCGCTGATCAGCGATGTGGCCCGCGCGGCCGATCATGCGCTCCACGAGGGCTGGGAGTTGATCACCCATCCCGACCAGTTGCTGAAGCTGGGCCTCAGCAGCGCCGGCGCCGCCGGGAAACTGGTGCTCATGAGCCCCGACCCGCCGACCCCGCTCAAAGGGCCGCTCAGCGTTGCCAAACGCGCCGCCTGGACCGGTCCGGTGCCCCTTGCCGATGTGAAGGCAGCCGGGCGGGTTACCGGCGCAACCATCAACGATGTGTTGCTCGCCGCGGTCAGCGGGGCCCTGGGCCGGTACCTGCGGGGGCGAGGGGTGGACGTGAGCAATCTGACTATCCGCGCCGTCGTGCCGGTGAACCTGCTGCCACCCGGCGCCCTCCCCGATGGCGGGAACCACTTCGGGCTGGTCTTCGTCTCCTTGCCTATCGGGGTAAGCGACTCGGTGGAACGGGTCGGGCGCATTCACGCCGAGACCAGCGCGATCAAGCGCTCGCCCGAAGCTGTCATCGCCTTCGGGTTGATGGAGGCGATGGGTGCGGCGCCGGTGGAGGTCGAGCGTTTTGGGGTGGATATCTTCGCCGCCAAGGGCAGTGTGGTGATCACCAATGTGCCCGGGCCGCGTGAGCCGTACTCGATGGCCGGGCAGATCATTCGACGCGCCATGTTCTGGGTGCCGACGGCCCGCCTGGGCCTGGGGATCAGCATCCTGAGTTACAATGGTGAGGTGCAACTCGGCATCCTCGCCGACGCGGGCCTGGTGCCCGACCCGGAACGGATCGCCGTTGCTTTCCATCAGGAAATGGACGAGTACATCGCGCTCGCCCGGCAGGTGGACGCCGCCTGAGCGCGGCGCCATGGTTAATCAACCGGACGAACAGCCTATGCACCTTGATCTCGATCACATCGAAGTTCGCCACAACCCGACGGCGCAACGCTTCGAGACCCTCGCCGGGGGCCAGCTCTCGGTGGCCGAGTACCGGCGTGACGGCCAGCGCATCCTCTTCACCCACACCGAAGTGCCGCCAGCGCTACGGGGTCAGGGCATCGCGGCGAAACTCGTGCGCGTGGCCCTCGACTACGCCCGCGAGTCCGGTCTTACGGTGGTCCCCCTCTGCTGGTACGTGGGCGCCTTTATTCGCCGTAACCCGGAGTACCAGGACCTGCTGGGGTGAATCCGGAGGCCTCGGGTGAGGTTAGCAGGCCGGGCTGAATAACCCTGGAACGTGCATCTTACGGCAATCTCATGCATGTTCCGCGGCCAGGGGTGGGGGAACGCACGGTTCTCACTCCTGTTTGCTGCACGGCTCCGGGAGGGTTGCGTCTTCCCAGAACCGCCTCCGTCTGCCACGGCGACAGATGGGCCGACGCCAGGTTTTTCGCCAACCGTAGACACCTCCCTTATCCGAGACCGATGCACGGTAGGGACCAGGCTGAGTGAATAGAACGCGCCCCGTGGCCGGGGCGCTTCGTCATTTCGGCCTGGCGGCCGAATCTGCTTCGGTATAACCTTGTCAGCCTTTACGGGCGGCTGTACATGGAGCGTTACCACACGACTCACATATACCCAACCGAAAGACTGGCGTCTATGCATCATACCATCCTCGGCCCGCTGACGCGGCGGCACCAGCTTCGTATCGCGCGCCTCCTCGCCCTGTCACTGCTGCCCCTCTTGCTCCTGAGCACGACCGGCCACGCCGCCGAGCGCTTCCCCGGTCATCGGCTGTTACAGCCCTCTGCTATACTCGTAACCACTCGTCCTCTCGTGGATGATGATCGCAACGCAACGACAGCATCACCATCGCAACAGGGATATCGTTATGAGCGTACCTCCTTCCCCCGACCCGACGGCGCTTATGCTTGAGTATGAGCGTCTGCGCGAGCAAACGGCGCTCCTGGAAGGCGAACTGTCACGCTTCCGTTCAATGGTCGAAGAGATCGATCTGCTAATTACCGAAGTGGACGCCAACGGCGTTTTCACCTATGTGAACAGGGCTGCGCGCCGGTTTTTCGGGTATGCGCCAGAGGAGTGCATTGGCAGGCTGTCGCTCGAATTCGTGCATCCAGACGACCGCGAGGATACCCGGCAAGCCTTTGTGGAGTGGGTGCAGCGTCGTGAACGCAGTGGTACGATTGAAAATCGTATCATTCATCGCGACGGCTTACTCACGCATACCCTCTGGTCAATTACGCTGCACTACGATGACCAGGGAGCGGTGCAGCGCGCCACATCGATCGCCTATGACATTGGCGCCATACATCAATTGCGCAGCGAACTGCGCCAGAGTCGCGCGATGTTGCAACTGGTGATTGATAATCTGCCACAGGCAGTGTTCTGGAAAGACCGCGAGACACGCTTCCTGGGAGCAAACCAGCGCCTGCTCGCGGATTTAGGGCTTTCCGGGCTGGATGAGATCGTCGGCAAAACGGATTTCGACATGCCGTGGAAGGAGCAGGCGGCGGCATATCAGGCTGATGACCGCGCCGTGCTGGCCCACGGCCCCCGGCTCAATACCGAGGAGTCATTCATTCGAAGCGATGGTTCGAGGATCTGGTTGCGCATCAGCAAGGCGCCCCTGCGTCAAGATGGTGAAACTATTGGCTTACTGGGCATGTATGAGGATATCACCGAACAGAAGCGGCAGGAAGATGAACTGCGCACCTTCAAGTTGCTGGTGGAGAACGCCCCCGACGGCATTGGCATCGCCGACGCCAATCTGACATTGACCTACGCCAATCCTGCCTTTGTCGGCATGCTAGCTTATCCTGACCTGGTTGGCAAGACTGTGATGGAAATCACCCATCCTGATGATCTGCATCTTCTCAGAAGCCTGCCAGCACAGGTGACACAGGGCGATACGACACCCGTGACCATACGGTATGTGCGGAGAGACGGCGCGACGGTTACGGTGCATGCCTCGGCGCTGGCGCTGCGCGATGATAAGGGCAACCTGATTGGCTACGCATCCATCAACCGCGACATCACCGCACAACTCGCGGCCGAGGAAAGTCTGCGCGCCAGTGAGCAGCGTAACCGCGCGCTGCTCAACGCGATTCCCGATTTCTTGTTTGTGCTCAACCCTGATGGTGTTTTTCTCGATTTCAAAGCAGACCACAGTGGCGATCTGCTGCTGCCGCCTGAAGCGTTTCTCAACCGGAAGGTCAGCGAGGTCCTGCCCCCGCACCTGGCTGAACAGACCCTCACACATATCGAAGCGCTCAAACGCACCCATACGATGCAGACCTACGAGTATCAGGTTGTCGTCAACGATGAATTGCGTGATTTTGAAGCGCGGATGGTGCCGAGCGACGACGATGTGCTGGTGCTTGCGCGTGACATAACGAAGCAGAGGCGCGCGGAGCGCGAGCGACAGGCCATGCAGGAGCAGATCATCGAGGCTCAGCAGGCGACGCTGCGCGAGTTGAGTACGCCGCTGATGCCCATCGCTGATGGCGTGGTAGCGATGCCGCTGATCGGCACAATTGACACCTTGCGCGCGCAACAGATTATGGATGCCCTGCTCCAGGGCATCGCCGATCACCATGCCCGTGTCGCCATCCTCGACATTACCGGAGTGAAGGTGGTGGATACACAGGTGGCCACAGCGCTGATCCGCTCGGCGCAGGCGGCCCGCATGCTCGGCGCGCGGGTGGTGCTGACGGGCATCAGCCCGGAGATCGCCCAGACCCTTGTGCACATCGGCGCCGATCTGCGCGAGATGATCACTAAACCAACACTGCAACAGGGCATCGCCTACGTACTCGAGCAGCGAAAGTGACGACGACGGATATAGTGATTGATGTCTCTACTCTTACACTTCACTAATGCTCCACTAGCGCACCCATAACACCCGGCTGGTACACTGGAAGCGCGAATGGGACAGAGCCGTTCGCATGAGTGGCGTACCGCCCCCGGCGGCCGCCGGGAGGAAAACCATGAGCGCTCTCCACACCCTGTCGAGCCGCCAGCACCTGATGATCACCGGGCTTGCGCTGGCGGCCCTTGCTGCCATACTTATCCTGCTGTTGGCTGCGACCCCCACGGCGGCCGCCAGCATCCTCAGCGCACTGATCGTCCTGATGGTCCTGGCAGTGGTTGCGCTCGGCGCAGTTATGATCGCCCGCACGACCCCGCGCGCGGCCCGCGCCCAACCGCGGCCTGCCAGCGGCTTTGTCGCACCCCCGCTGTTGCTGACCCTTGCCGACGGCGAGGCGCTTGTCGCCCGCGAAGTGGATCTGGGCCGGCCAGGCGAGCATCGGTTGCTGCTGACCCGCAAGGGCTACATGCTGGTCAATGCTGTGGGTGAGGTGATCTACCGGTTGTAAAAGGTGCAGGGGAAACCTGGTTTCACCACTCCCCTTCACGTGGTGCGCATGCACCTCAGACACAGAGCGGCGCGACCTGGATCTGGTTGCGGCCCCGGTGTTTGGCGACGTAGAGCGCATCGTCAGCAAGTTTGAGCAACTGTTCAACCGAAAGCGGTTGTCCGGCGCCTCCACAACTCGCCACGCCAACGCTCACACTCAAGCCGACCTCGCCCTGATCGGTAGTAATGGGCTGCGCGCCAATCGCGCCACGCAGCCGTTCGGCTACCTGAAGCGCTTGCTCGCTTCCCGTTTCAGGCAGCAGCACGAGGAACTCCTCCCCCCCAAAGCGCCCGATGCTATCATTCTCGCGCAGGTTGTCGCGCAGGCGCGCGGCGATGGCCCGCAGCGCCTGGTCGCCCGCGACGTGACCGTAAGTGTCGTTAAACTGCTTAAAGTGATCAACGTCGATCATCAGCAGGCTGAGCGGGTGGTGATAGCGTTCCGCGCGCTCCACTTCACGCCGGGCCAGGTCGAAGAAATGGCGACGGTTGGCGACGCCCGTGAGCGCGTCGAGGGTGGCCAGTTCCTGCACCTGATTGAACAGGCGCGCGTTCTGAATGGCAATCGCTGCCGTGGCGGCCAGCGTTTCCAGGACATCGAGATCGGCGCGGGTATAGGCGTCACTGGCTTCGGCCTGGATCGAAAGCGCGCCTATGGCCTGGCCGCCGACACTGAGCACCACCGCCAGGAGCGAGCCGATCGGTTGTTCGCCTTCGCCGAACGGCCTGGCGCCGAACCACTGCTCGATCTCCGGATCGCAGCCGGTAATGCGCAGCGAAACCCCCGTGCGGATAGTAAAGCCCAGCAATCCCCGTTCGAGTGGCAGACGATCAGGCGGCCAGACCCCGACAGCGTCCACCTGGTAGACATACTCAACTTCCTGGCGTTCCGCGTCAAGCAGCCCGATCACGCAGGTGTCGCAGGGCATCAGACGCGCCGCGGCGCGGTGGATCGCCTGGCACAAGGCGTTGAGTTCCAGCACCTGGCCGAACTCCAGACTGGCCCGGTAGAGCAAGGCACGCCGCTCGGCCTCCTTGATCGCGGACTGGTAGAGCCGAGCGTTCTCCAGCGCCACGGCGGTCTGGCGGGCCACGGTTTCCAGCAGTTGCCGATCGTGCCGGGAGAACTGGCGCCCCGGTTGCAGATAGTAGATCCCCAGGACACCCAGTATCTTGTGCGGCGTGGAGATCGGAACAGCTACGACCGCGTGTACCTTCTGCTCCACAAGCAACGGAATGGCCCGTGGATGGCTCATGTAGTCGTTAATGATCAGCGGCTTGCCGCTGTCCAGAAGTTCCCACACAGCCCCGGTGCCGCGCATCAGCGGTCCAGAGGTAGTTAACCCGGAAACGCCTATCGCATGTCCGGTCCAGACACGATCGTGCTGGGCGTCGTACAACGACAGTGCGCCAGCATCGGCGCCGAGCAGTTCGATTGAAAGTTGCACCACGCGGTTGAGAATCGTATCAATATCCAGCGCGCTGCTGATGGTGAGGGTTACATCGCGGAGTTGCTGTTCGCGCGCGTCGAAATGCTCGTCGGCGGGGGGCGTCTCGGCCGGCAAGGGTGTGAAAAACAGCAATTGGCCCAGCGGTCGCCGGTCAGGATCGCTCAGGTGGGTGCGCCGTACCCGAACGGCACGTCCTTCGGGCAGACAGTAAGAATCAGCCAGCGGGTATTCTCTGGCACATTCTACAAAGACGTGGAACGGAACTCCCACCACCTCTGCACCGCGGTTGAGCAACAGGCGCGCCAGCGTGCTCGCTCCGATAATCACGCCCCGGGTGTCGAGCAAGACGACCGCTTCGCTCGTCTGTTCCAGCAAGGCGTTCCAGGCGTGAGGTATCAGCGTGGTATCTGATAGATGCTCGGAACTCATAGTGCCTGGCATTCAAGCCTCAAGAACATCACGGACGGCGGCGACCGCCTGACGTACATCTTCGGGAGAGATACCGTAGTGCGTTACGGCGCGCAGCACGTTGCCCTCGAGCTGGCCCAGCAGCACCCCGCGCTGCCGCAACGCAGCCAGGAAGTCCATAGGCGCCAGATGCCTGGCGGTCAACTCAAAGCGCACGATGTTGCTCTGCACCCGGTTCAGATCCACCTGGAGACCGGGGAGGGCAGCAAGGTCTTCGGCCAGGGCGCGGGCGGTAGCGTGGTCATCGGCCAGGCGCGCGGTCATGTCGGTGAGGGCGACGATGCCCGCGGCGGCAACAACGCCGGCCTGGCGCATGCCACCGCCCACGAGTTTGCGCATCCGGCGCACCCGGGCGATCACCGGGCGGGAGCCGGCGACAATCGAGCCGACAGGAGCGGCCAACCCCTTGGAGAGACAGAAGAGTAGCGTATCGGCATGCCGGGCGATGGCGCGCGCCTCGACGCCGAGGGCCACGGCGGCGTTGAAGATCCGCGCGCCGTCGAGGTGCAGCGGCACGCCCGCTTCGCGCGCGATGGCGTGGGCCGCCTCCAGGTAGGCTAGCGGCGGAACCGTGCCGCCGCACCGGTTGTGGGTCGTTTCCAGGCAGAGGACGCCAGGCGGGGCCTCGTGTTCGTCGTGAGGCGGGGCCAGGGCCGCGCGGATGCGCTCCAGCGGCAGCGTGCCATCGGCGGCGGTTGGCAGGGTATGGTAAACAAGGCCGCCGAGGGCCGAGGCCCCGCCGGCCTCGTAATGGTAGATATGGCACTCGTCACCGCAGATCACCCGCGCTCCGCGACGCCCGTGGGCCAGCAGCGCGGTCAGGTTGCCCATGGTGCCGCTGGGCACGAAGATCGCCGCCTCTTTGCCCACCAGATCCGCCGCGAGCGCCTCCAGCCGGTTGACGGTCGGATCCTCGCCATAGACATCGTCACCTACCTCGGCGCGGGCCATGGCCTCGCACATCGCTGGCGTCGGCAGGGTGACCGTATCGCTGCGCAGATCGATCAGCGTCTGCCGCGGATCCGAGGTGTTTGTCGTCGTGGTAACGGTCATCGCTTCTCCTGAAGAGTTGTCCCCACCCTTCCCTTGCTTCCCTCCCTCCTTCACCTGCGATGAAGAGTTCAGGGGCGGACAGAACACCCGAGCGAATACCACCGCTACCGCAGTGGGACGCCCCAACGCTCGGCTCGGCGCTCCCCGCTCCCGCAACGCAGGAGCGGGACAGGGGGTGCGGGTGAACCGGCGCATCCCCATGCCATCCACCGTAGCTGCGCGCATGCGTACTGTCCGCCCCTGAACGATGAAGAGGGAGGGGGCGACGAGCGCAGGCGAGGCCAGGGAGGGTGAGGAGAGGCGCTTTCACTGGCTTGAGGAAGATGAGAAACCCGAGGCTCCGCAAATCCCTGCCTGGTATAGACGTGACAGAGGCGAGAGAGGTTGCACCCCCACCAACGCTGCCACAGGTATACTGTACGCGAGTGTTATTACCGGCTATAGTACATGGTGTCGAGCCAAAGGATTGACCGGGCCAGTGTCGGCCTTACGCCAGGAGCTAACCCATCGCATATGCCTGTACTATGTTTCAGGGAAGGTTACCGGCTGGCCTGCGGCCAGTTGCTCCAGCGCCGGCGCCAGTTCAGCAAAGGTAATGCCTCCCTCGTAGCGCGCCTGGATGATCCCGTTCGCGTCAATCAGGAAGGTCCACGGCTCGGTACGCAGGCCCCATTCGGCCATCTGCGGCACGTAGTGCTGGGCCTGGAACGACTCGCCAAAGGGGTAGGGGTAGACCTCGATATGAATAAAGTTGACGCGATCCTGAAACGTGGGCTTCAGGCGCTTGAGCACCTGCATGTTCGGCGCGCACACAGCGGTCTGGCAGTAGCCGGGGGTAGAGAAGGTGACCACGAAGGGCTTGCCCGCGGCCAGGGCCTCGGCTACCGTCAACTGGTAGAAGTCCGGGTCGGGGGTGGCGTCTGACGTGAGCCGGCTCAGGTCGGGTACGTCACGCGCGGTGAGGTTGCGGCTAGGAACGGCGCGGGTGCCAACCGTCGGCGCGGCGGGTTGTTCGAGGACATCGAGGCGGAGGCGGGTCACGGTAGGGTCGCCACCGGTCTGCGGCACACTGATCTCCACGCCCCAGGCGCCGGGGCGGTCGAAGGTGGTATAGCCGACGTAGAGGCCAAACGGCAATCCCTCGCCGTGGTAGGTTGCGCTGGTCTCGCTTTGCACCCGTGTCGGTTCAGCGCCATCGAGGAAGAAGAAGCGCAACCCCAGGCTCAGTTCGGGGTCGTTTACGGGCGTGCCGCTCTGGAGTACGCCAAAGGGGAGCCGGTTGGGACCAACGGCCAGTTCCGAAACGGCAAGCACCGGGATGCGTTCGGTTGCCGGTGGCGCGCTGGGGGTGGCTGGCGTTGCGCCCTGGCCGCAGGCGCTCAGCGCGAGGGCCATGAAGATCGCCGCTCCTGCCAGGACCTTCCAGGAGAGTTTGTCAGGCATGGTTGTATGCTCCATATTATGGTTATGTAAAAGAGTATTTCTGGGAGGGCAAAGCCTTCCCGGCGGGCAGGGGCGTGGAGAACCCCGGGTTCCCCACCCTTCGCCAACTGGCCGGCAAAGGGGAATTTTGGGAGGGCTTTGCCCTCCCACCCCCCCCTGGGGGCGGTACGTTTTCACTTCATGGCCTGCCCTATTATACCGGGTTGGCCAGGCGCATGGTTCATACCTGCCTGCTCGCCTCTCTCCGCTTGACGGAGAGGCTTGCCCTGAGCGCAGCCGAGGGCGTGGGGGGCGTAAGCAGTCTGTGTACTAAGCTTTTCGGTAACTCCGCCCCCTTCCCAACCCTCCCCCGCTGGGGGAGGGAGTCCGGCGCCTCCCCCCCCAGCGGGGGGAGGTCGGGAGGGGGGCGGAAATGCAAGGAAACTTCGTTCACCGAGCAGTAAGCGCATGAGTATGCAGCAAACCCCTTTTCGCCCGAAAAACGCTCGACCTGAGAGGGCCGGGGGGGGTGAGCTTCAGGCGCGGGGAGGCTATGCCATCCCCGAATGGGTACACAACGAGCCGCGCGGCGAAACCATGGCTCACTCCTCACGCAGGGCCAGCGCGGGGCTGGTGCGGCTCATCTTGAGCGCGGGGTAGATGCCGGCAAGCAGAGCGGCCACGCAGGCCACGAGCAGAGCCTGGGCAAAGAGCAGCGGGTCGAGAGTGAGATCGAGGGTCCAGCCGAAGGAGCGGCGGTTGATCACATACACCAGCACCAGAGCCAGGGCCAGGCCGAGGGGAATGGCCAGCAGTCCGGCCGTCAGCCCCATCAGGCTGGTCTGGGTCAGCACCACGCCCCAGAGCTGGCCGGGGGTGAGGCCGGTGGCGCGGAGCATGGCCAGTTCGCGCGCCCGTTCCAGTTGCAGGGCCATCAGGGCGCTGAGGATGCCGATAAAGGCCACGATGGTCGCGAGCATCTGCAGCACGGCGGTGATGGCAAAGGTGCGATCGAAGACCGCCAGGGCGTCTTCGCGCAGGGCGCGGTTGGCGTTGACGATCAATTCGCCCTGTCCGGCGGTGGCGGCGCGCAGCCGCTGCACCAACGCATCAACCTCGACTCCGGGGGCGGCGTAGAGGGCCAGCGAGGAGATGGCCGGATCGTCCCAGGCGTCGCGGTAGACGGCGTAGGGCATGCGGATAACGCCCCGATCGGAGGAGTAGTCGTAGTACACGCCGGCGATGGAGAAGGCGCGTGGGCCGCGGTCGGTACGCAGGGTCAGGGTGTCGCCCATGCCCAGGCCGGTACGGTAGGCCAGGGGCTCGGAGATCAGCACGGCGCCGGCCTCCCAGGCGGCCCAGGTGGCCTCGTCGCCACCCTCGAGAAAGCGCAGGGCCGCGCGCCCGCGCGCCGCGGGCGCGTCGATGGCCACCAGCGTGGTCGGGCCGATGGGAGTATCGACCTGCACGCTGCGGAAGCGCGTTACCGCCTGCACGCCCTCGACGGCGCTCAGGGCGGCTATCAGGTCCGGGGGCACGGTGCTGTCGACGCGATTGGCAGCGGTGCCGGGGGCCGAGACGTACACGTCGGCGATCAGGCTCTGTTCGAGCCAGGCCGCGACGGTCTGGCGGAAGCTGCCGACCATGATCCCGACGCCGATCGAGACGCTGACGGCGACCATGAGGGCGGCCACGGCCACGGCGGTGCGCGAGAGGGCGGCGACCACGTCGCGGGCGGCCATGCGCCCGAGCAGGCCGAAGACGGCCCCGAGCAGGGGCCGGGCCAGGCCCATCAGCGCGACGGTGAGGGCCGGGCTGATCAGCGCCGCGCCGAGCACCACGGCGAAGAGCGCGCCGAAGGCGAGGGTCAGCGACAGCATAGCGCCCGCGCCACGGGCCGTGGCGGGGATCAGCAGGAGCAGGAGGCCCGCGGCGATCAAGCCGGCGCCGGCGAGGGCCAGGCGCGGCATCAGGCGGCGGGCGCGATCCTCCACGCTGGAGCGGCGAAGCACGGCGCGCGGCGGGGTGAGCGTGGCCTCGAGGGCCGGCGCCGCCGCCGAGACAAGGGTGGCGCCGATACCGAGCAGCAGACCCTTGAGGAGCACCAGCGGGTCCAGGCTGAGGTCGCGCACCGTTACCACGAAGTACAGGTCGTTAATCGTGCGGGTCACCAGGTGCACCAGGCCCCGACCCAGCAGCGCGCCCAGGCCCAGGCCGAGCAGCGAGCCAACCAGGCTGATCAGCGCGGCCTCGAGTAGCACCAGGGCGGCAACCTGGCCCCGGGTGACGCCGACGCAACGCAAGGCGCCGAGCAGGCCGCGTCGCTGCACGACGCTGAAGGTCATGGTGTTGTAGATCAGGAACATCCCCACGATCAGCGCCAGCAGGCTCAGGGCGGTCAGGTTGAGTTCGAAGGCGCGGGTCATCTGCTCCAGGGCATTGGAACGAGCAGCGGCGGGGGCCAGTTCGGCGCCGGGGGGCAGGCTGGCGCGAATGGTCCGGGCGGAGGGATCGGGGTCCTCGACGGCCGCAGGCAGGATCAGGTCGATCCGGCTCAGCCGCCCGACCATAGTGAGCAGTTCCTGGGCAGTGGCAATATCGGTAATCAGCAACCCCTCCAGAGCGCGCCGGCTGGACTCATCGGCGGGGCGCAGGAGGCCCACCAGGCGCACCTCGGTCGCGCGCGGGCCCACCTGCAGGGGCAACCTGTCGCCGGGGGTCAGCCCGGCGCGCCGGGCGGTGGTTTCGGCGAGGAGCGCCGTGCCCGGTTCGGCGAGCAGGGATGCCAGATCAACCTCTCCGCCGCTGTCGGGACCGGCGAGATAGGGGCGAAAGGGCGCCTCGGCGAACACATCCACGCCGAGGACCTGGAGGGTCTGGTTCAACGGGAGGGCCTGGACATAGCCTTCAACCACGGGCGCGGCGGCGCGCACGCCCAGTTCGACGCGGAGCCGGCGGTAGAGCGACTCATCCAGACCGTGGGGGCCGCCCACAATCTGGTGGGTGGCCCGTCCGGTCACGCTCTGGGTGCTCAGGTCGAAGGCCCGGCGCGCGCTGGCGGTCGCCAGGTCAATGGCGACGACCACGGCCACGCCAAGAGCGACGCCGAGGATACACAGGCCGATCTGCCACGGGTGGCGGAGCATCGAGCGGAGGGAGGTACGCAGCAGGAGCGAGGGAAACAGCGTATGCACAGGAAGCGCCAACTACTTTCCAGAATGGAGCATGGACCTATGAGCCGCGTCTGCGGCCACACCGCGCGACAGGGGCGGGGGTGCGGGGAAACGCGGTTTCCCCTGTTTTCATTTCAGGATACCACCATTCCGGTTCTGAGCAAAGGGACATGCGCCAGCACCCGGGGCTGCCGCGACGCTCATCGCGCATGGCGGGGTGTGTGGCCGGCCCCGTGGACGGTGCGGCAACCCCGGGGGAAACACCATTGGCCCCGCCGCGAGCCGCAGGCGGGGCCATAGGTCGTAAAGCGAGGCGCGTGGAGGAAGGCATTGACGGGGGCGGGCGCGGCCAGCCGTCACAAGGGCGTCACGCGGCGCGTGCGCTTTACGCGGCGGAACGGGCGGGTGAAGACCAGCCTGGCCCGGGGCGACGACCGGCCAGGCGCCGGCTCAACCCGCCTGGGCGTGCAATTTCTCGCGAATGCTCAACACCTCGCTACGCAGGCGATTATCGGTGGACATCTCCTCGGCGACCTTTTCACAGGCGTATATGACCGTGGTATGGTCGCGGCCGCCGAGCATATTGCCGATATCTACCAGGCTCGCCTCCGTCTCTTCGCGGAGCAGGTACATGGCCACATGGCGCGGCACCACGACGTTGCGCGAGCGCCCGCGACCGGTCAGCGCGCGCACATCGATGCCGTAATGGTGGCTGACGGCCTGGATAATCGTATCGGCGGTGATGCGGCGGCGACGCGTATTGCCAAGCAGATCGGCGAGGGCCTGGGTCGCGACCTCGACACTGATCGGCAGGCCGTGCATGGCAGCGTAGGCGGCCACACGGTTCAGACTGCCCTCAAGCTCACGGATGTTGCTCTGCACCTTATGGGCCAGGAAATCAATCACCTCATCGGGCACAAAGACATTCATCTGATCGCCCTTTGCCCGCAGGATGGCCGTGCGCGTCTCCAGGTCCGGCGGCTGCACATCGGCAATCAGGCCCCACTCGAAGCGCGAGCGCAGGCGTTCTTCCAGGGTAAGGATGGCCTTGGGGGGCTTATCGGAGCTGATCACGATATGCTTGGCGGCGGAGTGGAGCGCGTTGAAGGTGTGGAAGAACTCTTCCTGGGTAGACTCCTTGCCGGCGATGAACTGAATATCGTCGATCAGCAGCACATCGATGTTCCGATAGCGCATGCGGAACTCGTCGGTCTGCTGGCGGCGGATGGCATTGATCAAATCATTGGTAAACTTCTCCGAGGAAACATAGAGCACATTGATCTCAGGGTCGCGGTCGAGCACATAATTACCGATCGCGTGGAGCAGGTGCGTCTTGCCGAGGCCAACGCCGCCATAGAGGAAGAGAGGATTGTAGGCCTGGCCCGGCTTATCGGCGACGGACAGACAGGCGGCGTGGGCCAGCCGGTTGCTGGACCCGACGATAAAGCGCGAGAAGGTGTACTTCGGATTAAGCATCCCCGAGCGCATAGCACTGGAGAGTTCCAGTTGCACGGCCCGCTCGCTACCGTCACAACTGTCTTCGTCGGTTGCGGCGATGGCGGAGCTTGCGGCAGCGTTTTCTCCCCGGGCAGATTGGTGCCCGCCGCTGGCGATCACCACCCGTACCTGCACCGGATAGCCGACCACATCACCGAGGGAGCGTCGCACCGGTATCAGAAAGCGCGACTCCAGACCCTCCTTGTGGAACGGCGACATCGTGCCGACCGTGGCCAATCCCCCATCAAGGGCGAGCAGGCTTGTCCCGCGTAGCCAGGTGTCAAACTCCTGGCGCGAAGTCTGCAGTTGTATCGTGCCCAGTGCTGCCTGCCAGATCTGGTTTAAGTTCACATGCGCCTCCCTGGCACTGGCCACAGGAACCCACGACACGCGATGCGCCGCGCGTCGTTCCAAGGTGACTCTGAGATACGGGCCGGACTCTTCAGCGGATAGGTTGTGGGGACCGCTGGTGGTACAAGTTGAATGTGGACGAGATCATACTCCAAACCATCCAATTTTTCAAGCACCATAACGTGCAATTTTATAATTCCTGCTTATAGTTACGAGCGTTGGTATAGCAGCGTTTCTTTCTATTCTGGCGCGCTATTCGGCGCTTTATGTTGACAACCTTTTCCTAACCATGTGGATAACCTGGCCAGGTGTCACTGGTTTTTCGCGGTGCGCGCCGCATCTGGGCCGTCTGGAGCGGCGCAGGGTGCGGCGCCGGCGGCTTCACCGGGATTGTGGATAACCTGGCCCCGGTTGTGGAGAAGGTGTGGGTGGATGTGGGCAGTTTGCTCGCCATTTCCCGTCGCCTGTTTCGGATGGTCCGCCTTACCCCTCATACCATTTCGGATCGTAGATGTTGGATTGCAGGGGGCGCGGCCCGGACGATCCGTTGGTTCCGCCCGCGGCGGCAGAAAGGGGCGCGTCCTTCCCGCTACGCCTCCACGGAAGCGTCCGGATCGCCGGCCCCATCCGAGGCTGCCGGCAGATCGATCGGGGGCAGGTCAGCCAGGCTGGTCAGGCCAAACTGCTGGAGGAAGGCCGGGGTGGTGGCGTAGAGAATGGGCCGACCCACGCTCTCGAGGCGACCTGCTTCGCAGATCAGCTCGCGGGCCAGCAGGGCCCGCAGCGCGCCGCTACTATCGACCCCGCGGATGGCCTCGATCTGCGCCCGGGTTACCGGCTGGCGGTAGGCGATAATGGCCAGCACCTCCAGAGCGGCGCTGGAGAGGCGCCCGCTGGCCTGGACGCCAAGAAACCGTCCGACGACCCGCGCCGCCTCCGGGGCGCTCACGAGCTGGGCCAGTTCTCCGTGTCGCTGCACCCGCACCCCTCGCTCGCGGCACTGGAGGGCCAGTTGCTCCAGGGCCGCTTCCACCGCGTCGGCGGGCGCTTCGAGGGTGCGTGCCAGTTGGGCCACCGTGACGGGTTCGCCGGCTATGAAGAGCAGGCTCTCCACCAGTTGTATCAGGGTCGGCATGACCACAGGGGGTGGCAGGTGGCTCTCAGGTGCAGGGTTTTTCGAGGGAGAAGGGGTTTTCGGCATTCCAATGCGCTTTCGGTCCTCACCCCCTGCCCGCCTCTCCCTGAGCGGGAGAGGTGGGAGTTGGGCGTGCCAGTGCCCCGGATGGCGAATGCGACGCGAGGATGGGCCGGAAAACCCAACCCCTGAGAAGTGGCAGGTGGGGCAGGGGCGGCTGCACCTCGTGTTCGGGATTGCTCATGCCTCGCTTCGTCCCCTGGAACGGTGCTCCTGACCGGCGCACCGCCGCAACCGTGGGCGCGCCGGCAAGCCAGTATACCAGAACCGGCCCGGGGTCGTGGTTATGGTATCATACAACAGCCGTTATCGAAGGAAAGGAACGCAGCGTATGGCAGCGCGCCGCCGCGGGCTTACCCGACGCCAGGTGATTGCTGGCTTTTTCATCGCGCTTGGCCTGCTCCTGGTCGTCACCAACATCGCCGGGGTCGGCGAGGCGGACCCAACCATCTCGAAACTGGCCTTCGGGGTGCCCGGCCCGGTGATCGCGACGCCGACCGCCCTCTCACTGACGCTCATCGGCGCCATCTTCCTTGCCAGCGGCGCGCTGGTGTTCGTCCCCGCGGCCTCCCGTCTCGCCACCTGGCTGTTGTGGGCCTCGGCCGTGCTGATCTTTCCCGCTATTTTGATCTGGGCCGCCGCGGGGAAGCAGACCAACGTCATGACCATGATCAGCGAGACGCTGCGGCTGGGCACGCCGATCGCCCTGGGGGCCATGGCCGGCATCTGGGCCGAACGCAGCGGGGTCATCAATATCGCCATCGAGGGTATGATGCTCAGCGGCGCCGCGTTCGGCTTCGCCGCGTTCGCGTTCACCGGCAACATCTGGGTTGGCGTGCTGACGGCGGTGCTCGTCGGCGGGTTCATGGCGCTCATTCACGCCACGCTCGCCATCCAGTTCAAGACCGACCAGATCATCAGCGGCACAGTGATCAACATTCTGGCAATCGGGGTCACCGGCTACCTGCGGCGACAGTTCATCGTTGACTCCGGCGGCGGGCGGGTGACGCTGCCGCAGGTACCCATTCCGCTGCTGAGCGACATTCCGATCCTCGGCCCGGCCCTGTTCAACGGCAAGCCGATCTTCTACGCCATGATAGCCCTGGTGGTGTTGACCCACCTGGTGCTCTTCTTCACCCGCTGGGGTCTGCGCACGCGCGCGGTAGGCGAGAACCCCCGGGCAGCCGACACGGT
This sequence comes from Chloroflexaceae bacterium, assembly GCA_034431835.1. GTDB lineage: Bacteria > Chloroflexota > Chloroflexia > Chloroflexales > Chloroflexaceae > JACAEO01. Next base: position 41,324 of record DAOUDA010000047.1, read on the forward strand.
GGGCATCAACGTGTACCGGGTCCGTTACACCGACGTGCTGATCAGCGGGATGATCGCCGGTCTTGGGGGGGCCTGGTTCTCGCTCGAGACGGTGGGCAACTTCGACGATGGGATGACCGCCGGCAAGGGCTTCATCGCCCTGGCGGCGATGATTTTCGGCAAGTGGATGCCCTTCGGCGCCTTTGGCGGCGCGATGCTCTTTGGCTATTTTGAGGCCCTGCAGACGCGTTTGCAGATCCTCAAGGTTGAAATTGGCGGGACGCCGGTACCGGTGCAGTTCTTGCAGATCCTGCCCTACGTGGCCACGATGGTCGTACTGGCTGGCCTGATCGGCCGCGCGGTTGGCCCGGCAGCGGCGGGCAAGCCCTACGAGAAATGAGGCCCTCCCGATACCGTTCTGCGGGGACGGCCCTTCTGTGGGGCGGGGATGAACCAGGTTGTCCCTCCAGGCGGCAGCGGGGCCCCGGTCGCCGTTCCATGGGCAGAGGGTGGGGCTACCAGGTTGCCCCACCCCCCTGCAACCGGCTATGTTCAAACCAGGCCTTCGGCTTCGAGCCAACTCTGCACGTCGCTGTCGCCAGGTGTCGGATTGCCGCCGGGGATGTAGCGGTAGCGACCGCCGTAGCCTTCCATGACCTGGTCGCGCAACGCGGCTGCTTCGGGTGAGTCTTCCGTATCCGGCACGCGTACAACCGCCCCCGTTTCGAGATCGAGATAGAAGCTATAGGCCGGATCGGTCTCGGCCAGGGCGGCGCGGATCTGTTCTCGATTATAGTGACCTGCCACTGCAGCCTCCCACGTAGCGCCAGGCGCGCGGCGATGCCGGCAAAACCGCTGGCGACTCGTTAGATCTCCGTGCGGCGCAGCCGCACAAAATAAGGATGGTTCTGGAAGGGTAGGATCCTTCCGGCCCCCCCACCTGGTAACGACGTGGCACTGCGCAAAGCGCCCGGGGAGTGACACGCACAGAAATGGGCCCAAGGCCTGTGCCTCGGACCCCGGTGTCTGCCGCGCCCCCACGTGCTGATCACACCAGGTTGATCAGTTCATTGGCCGTACGGCGCATATCAAGAAAGACGAGGCCAAGCTTGGCCCGGCTCTGGGCCAGTGCGGTAAGCACGGCCTCCTCGCCGATAGCCATCAAGATCACGTACCCGTCCTCACCACGGACGAAGACCTGGTCAAGCTGACCGCGCCGCAACTCGGACGCGATGCGTTCGCCAAGCGAGAGCATGGCGGCGCTCATCGCCGAGACTCGATCCTCCTCCACATCGGCGGGCAGCGCCGAAGCCATGATGAGGCCATCAACACTCACGACGGCCGACGCCTCGATGTCAGGCGTGTTCATGGACAGGGCTTTCAGATGCCGCACCATTTCTTCGGTTCTGCTTGCCATGCATATCCTCCTTGGGCCGTCAGCCAGTTGTGGGGCAGGGGCAAGGGTGCGCCGGAACTTGCCGGCCTGGTTCAGGGCCGCAACGCGACGGCCATCCGCGCCTATTTTACTACAACTCCGTACCAGCAGCAACTAGTTTGCTTCGTGCTGATGGGCCAGGACGCCCTCGGTCAGGGGTTGAAGTGTAATGACTAGTCGCTAGCGTGAGTATATCACTGATCTATTACGGCGATCGGTACGAGCGCCGCCGGATGGCTACCGCGCCGCCGGGCGGCTGGAGGGGGAGGGGGAAACCGGGTTTCCCCAGGCCCCCGCCGGCGGCGGCGATCCGGCGCCGCCGGTTGGCTACCATGGCCCCAACCCTCCCCCGCCGGGGGAGAGCGCCCTGCGCCTCCCCCCAGCGGGGGGAGGCTGGGAGGGGGGCAAAAAATGCCGGGAGCCTTACTGGCGCATCCGGCAAGTTCCGTTACACGAAAGGGCTGGGAGGAAGGTCTGGGAGGGCTTTGCCCTCCCAGACCCTCCCGTTCGAGAACTTGCCGGATGAACCACTTACTTTCCTCTGGAACGAGAGCCATCGCGGGGGCCGCGCGCCTCTGCCGAGACGGCGTCGCGTTTCAGGGTTGATCGAGCCGGGCGCGGAGGGTCGTGTCGGCGTTCTCCACTGCCTGGGCCGGGGTGAGCAGGCGTCGCAGGACGCCGCCTTGCATATCGATCAGTACCGGCCACACCGTTTCGATAGCGGCGCGCGTGTTGGGCATAGGCAACCCGGCCGCGGCCTGGACACGGAAGACGCGCGCCGCCTCGCGGAATTCAGGAGAAATGGCGAGATCGGGCGAGTTGAGGTCGAGGCTCATGAGCACCGGCTGGCACCCGGCGCGCAGCAGTTCGCGCTGGGAGGTTTCGGTAATAAGATGGCGGGCGAAGGTGACGGCCGCAGCGCGCTCGGGGCCATCACCGAGACGGGCATTGAGCACCAGGGTGTCGCTCTGCACGTAGGGTTGGGGCAAGCGGTTGGTCTCGGATAGACGTGGCAGCGGGGCGACGCCGAGATTGCCGGACCAGAGCGCCCCGTAGCGACCTACCGCATGCGCCCAGTCGATGGTCATCAGGGCGCGCTGGCTCAGCAGGGCGTTATCCACGGTGATGCCGTCCAGACTTGCCAGCAAGCCTTCGTCTTCGCGCAGGACGAGCAGCCAGTCCAGCCAGGCCTCGGTTCCGGCGCGACCATCAAGCCCGAGCACAAGGTTGCCCTGGTCGTCAACGATGCGTCCGCCAAAGGCGTAGAGGTAGCCGATCGTGCGGTCGAGATTCAGATTGTAGGCCAGGCCCCAGACCGGCGGGTCGCTCCGGCTGTCGCTGAGGCCGCGGGCGACGCGGAGCAGGCTGTCCGTATCGCCCGGCGGGGCGGCGGAGAAATTGGCTTTGTTGTAGTACAGCGCGAGGGTGTCGAAGGTAAGCGGCACGCCATAGAGCCTGGGGCCCTCGCGGTAGCGCACCTGAGTCGCCCCCAGGGCCGTGGGCAGCAAGCGCTCGAGTTCCTGGGCCGCCAGCAGGCCATCAAGGGGCAAGAGCGCGCCTTCCTCGGCCAGACCGCCCAGGGTATGACTGGGGACAATGGACAGGTGCGGGCCGGCGCCTTCGGCCACGGCGCTCGCCAGGTCATCGCGCAGGCTGGTGACCTGGCGGGTCTGGATCACGACCTGGATCCCCGGATTGCCGCGGTTGAAGCCTTCGACCACGGCGGCGAGGGCGCGGTCGGCAGGAGGCGGCCAGGCATGCCACAGGATCAGGATCGTCCGCGCCGAGGCCGGCGCGGCGGGCTGAGGGGTGGTGGAGAGCGTGGCGCCGCGCGCGCTGCACGCGCTGAGCGTGAGGAGCATCAGCGCCAGGATCATGATCCGTCTCAGTTGCTGAGGCACGGCCACGGCGCGCTCCTTGCCGGAATAAACTCTGGGATTATAGCACGGCAGTGCGAACCGTCGCAAGGCGCCCTATGGCATTTCGGATTTTGGATTGCCGTATCCATTGCACCGACCCCGGGGGTCGGCCCTTCCTCGCGGGTAGAGAGTTTTCCGGGTACCTGTTCAGATGTACCGCAGAGCGCGCAGCGGAACATAGAGGGTGAGCGTGTTGAAGCCCTCCGCGCCCTCTGCGGTGCGAACGTGTTCGGTAAAGGAGAAACCCGGTTTACAGGAGCAGCGCCGGATTGAAGCGGTGCGCGACCAGATAGCGTCGCCCGCCCTCGATGGCCGTATCGCCGATGAGGTAGCGCCCTGGCGCGAAGCCGAGGAGGGTTTCGAGGAGCATGTCACTGGTGGCGCGCCACGCGGCGGCAGTGTGGGGATCGTCGCGTTGCAGCGCGGTCCAATCCGCGGGGACCTCGAGGGCCAGGTGCGGGGCATCGTGAGGGCCGGGGCGCGGGTGGGGGCCATCGTTGAGGATGGCGCAGCCAGGAAAGCGGCTGAGGCCGTGATGTTCGGGACGGGCGGTTTCGTTCAGGGCAGCCTGACCACGCGCCGAGCGGGGCAGCCAGACCACTCCGAGGCGCGAGGCCGCGACGCGGTTCAGTTCGTTCTGAAAGGGGTAGTAGGCGCGGTAAAACTCGCCGGCAACCGCGCGCAGCTTGCCGAAGTTGAGAACGGCGTTGGGAAACTGCAGCGGATCGGCGGTCCAGTGGATCACGTCGAGGTTGTGCGCCAGAGCCTGGCGGGCCTGTTCGCGTTTCAGCGCGGCGGCGACGCCGGCGCCCCGGTAGGCCGCGGCCACGCCCATGGTCTGCGACTCCACCAGCAAGTCGAGGCGATAGGGGAGCGCCAACCCCTCCAGGGCCGGCAGGCCGAAGCGGAAGAACCCCAGCAGGAAGCCAACCACGTGCCTGTGGCGGCGGGCGACCAGCGACGTGGCCGGGGCGAACTCGGCGCTGTGCAGGTCGTCGGGGTAGGCTTCGGACTCGCCCAGGCCCCAGATGACGCCGCGGAGCCGGCGAATGGCAGGCAGTTCCGCCAGCGACGGCGCGCCGATGTCGAACGCGCCGCTGAGGGTATGCGTGGCGACAAACGTCCGTCCGGCTTCGGGCAGGTAGATGACCACCCGCGCCGGCGCCAGGCGGAGTTCGAGGGTTGTCCGCAGTTCCTCAGCGGCGGGCAGAGGGCCAAAGGCGTGCAGGCGCAGCGTGTAGACCGGCTGCCCATTGGCGATCGCGCGCGGAAAGAGCAACCCGACCGCCAGCGGCGCCGGGCCGGCTCCATCGTGGAGCACGGCCAGGCCGCCGCCCATACGCGCGAACGAGGTCTTGACGAAGTAGTCCGGCACAAGGGGCTGCGCCGCCATCGCCGGCAAGGCGTAGAGCGCATCAACCTGGGTTGCCCAGGTCGCGGCATCGCCGGGGATCACTGTCCAGGACAGACTCATTGGCGGATTGCTCCGGCGCGACGCATGGGACGACCGCGCAGCGCGCCCCGGCCGCCAATGCTCAGAATGGAGCCGGCGCTGCCGATGCTCAGGATGGAGCCGGCGCTGCCGATGCTCAGAATGGAGCCGGCGCTGCCGATGCTCAGGATGGAGCCGGCGCTGCCGATGCTTAGAATTGACCACAGGCTGCGGAAGGAAAGGATCGATCCGCGACTGTGGGCGCTGATCAGGCTGTTGCCTCCACCGTTCAGATGCGCGGGGACGCCTGGCATACCTCGTTCCTTCCGATGTAATTCGTGCCGCGCTAGAATCCGTTTGCCGCGATCACCTCACGGTACCAGGCAAAACTATCCCTGGGGAGGCGCTGCTGGGTCGCGTAATCAACGTGGACCAGGCCAAAACGCTGGTGGTAGCCCAGGGACCACTCGAAGTTGTCGAGCAACGACCAGTAGAAGTAGCCGATGAGCGGCACACCGGCCTGGATGGCGCGATGGCAGACCTCCAGATGCTCGCGGATGAAGGCGATGCGGCGCTCGTCGCGCACGCGGCCGTCAGCTTCGACCGGGTCGAGGTAGCTCACCCCGTTCTCGCTGATCAGAATACGGGGCAGATTGTAATGAGCGTAGAGGCGCAGCAAGAACTTATACAGGCCCTCGGGATAGATCTCCCAGCCCATAGCGGTACGGGGCCGTTCAAGCATAACCAGGCGGTGCTCCCAGGGGGTGGGACCGCCGGCGACCACCACGCGGGTGTAGTAGTTCAGGGCGAAGAAGTCGGTAGGCGTGGCGATGGCAGCGAGGTCGCCCGGGCGCACGAAGTGCATGCCGCGGGGGAGATAGCCGGCGGCGCTGTAGTCGGCGACCATATCGCCGGGGTAGCCGTGGCCGCACACCGGATCGAGGAACCAGCGGTTGAAATAGCCGTCCCGGTAGCGGGCCGCGTCGCGATCAACGGGGCTATCCGAGAGCGGGACGGCGGCCTCGAAGTTCAGGGCAATGCTCACCTCGGCCCCGGGGGCGGCGGCGCGAATGGCCTGTACACCAAGACCGTGGGCGAGGAGGGTGTGGTGGGCGGCGGCGAGGGCCGCGGGCATATCCCGGCGGCCGGGGGCATGCTCGCCCATCTGGTAGCCGAGCATGCTCACGCACCACGGCTCGTTGATCGTGATCCAGTGGCGGACGGTATCGCCAAGGGCCGCGGCGACGATACCGGCATACTCGGCGAAGGCAAGGGCCGTATCGCGGGACGGCCAGCCCCCGGCCTCCTCCAGCGCCAGAGGCAAATCCCAGTGGTAGAGGGTGGCATACGGGGTAATGCCGCGCGCCAGGAGCGCGTCCACCAGGCGGCGGTAGAAATCGAGGCCGGCCTGATTGACCGCGCTGCGCCCGGTGGGGAGAATGCGCGGCCAGGCGATGCTGAAGCGATAGGCCTTCAGGCCAAGCGCGGCCATCAGCGCCACGTCCTCCTGGTAGCGGTGGTAGTGGTCGCAGGCGACATCGCCGGTATGGCCGTCACGTGTCGCGCCCGGGGTGTGGCTGAAATGGTCCCAGATACTGGGACCGCGCCCGTCTTCGTTGACGGCGCCCTCGATCTGGTAGGCCGAGGTGGCGGCGCCCCAGATGAAGCCCTCAGGAAAGTGCATTGCTGGCATAGCCGATACACCTTGACACTGAGACGAGCACGGTCGGCGATCTCCCACAGGGAGGGGGAGGGAGCGCCTATCTATCCATTATTGTAATACACGATTCGCCAGTGGCGATGCACGTAAGTGTTCACACTTCTCCTGGCGGTCTGGTATACCTGGCGCTATGACGCTGCGTGACGAGCTCGCCCACCTCCGTACTGAGAATGCT
>DAOUDA010000048.1:0-19526 GCA_034431835.1 Chloroflexaceae bacterium
CACCGCGGAGGGCGCGGAGGGTCGCAAAGGGCTTCAAAATGCTCATCCTCTACGCCCCTCTGCGTGCTCTGCGGTAAATCTGAACACGTTCCGGGAGAGAAGGGGCGTCCCAATGCCCCAGATGGCGCATGCGACGCGAGGATGCGCCGGAAAACCCTACACCTGAGAGGGAGGAGTAGGGCCATCGGGCAGCCGGACCTTCGCTCGTCTAATCTCCCACCTCTGCCAGAACCGGCTCGGGCCACAGCGTCGCCAGCATCAGCATCCCCGAGGCGGCGAAGATGCCACCCAGGGCCACGGCGAGGGTGGCCGGCGCGGCCCCCGCGTCGCGGGCCACACCGGTCAGGTACGCCGAAAGAGCGGTGGTGAGGGTCAATGCGGCATACTCGGTGGCAAAGACGCGCCCGAGGAGATAATCGGGCACCCGCGCCTGTAGCAGCGTCGTGCTGAAGACCCACTGAATGCTGCCGCCGATGTGGGCGAAGAGGACGCACAGCGCCGCCAGCGGCAAGCTGGTCACGAAACTCAGGGCCAGGTAGCCCGCGGCGCTGATGAAGAACGCCACGGCGACCGAGCGCCGCAAGAATTGTTGCCCGGAACCCCCAATCCGCAGCGCCAGAAATGGCCCGATGCCCGTCCCTACTCCGCGCGCGGCATAGAGCAACCCGATGCTGATCGCCCCATCGCGGCCAAGCGGGGCAATCTCGCGGCCATAGAGCGTCAGCAACAGCAGCACCCCGCCCCCCAGGCTCCAGATCGCCTTGCTAAAGGTCAACCACCCGACCTCATGGCGCGTCAGCACGTAGTGGAGCCCCGCGCGCAACTCACTCAACGCCCCCCGGGCGCCCATCCGAGGGTGCGGCGCTGGCCGTTCCAACTCGCCAGACCGATCGGCGACCCGGCGCCGCGGGACGCGCACGGTGGCGATCAGCGCCGCCGAGAGCAGAAACGAGGCCGCGTCGAGGAGGAAGGCGGTCTGCACCCCGAGGGTGCCCGCCACGATGCCGCCCAGGGCCGCGCCCAGGGCCAGCATAGCCGACCAGGTGGCCCCGCTGATGGCGTTGGCCGCCACCAGTTCCTCGCGGCTGCACAGGGCAGGCAGGATCGCCGAGCGCGCCGGTTCAAAAAAGGCCGTGAGCGACACTTTCGCCACGACCGCCAGATATAACAGCCACAGATCCTCGGGCCCGCGGACGAGGAGCAGCAGCAACACCACCATCGCCCGCCCCAGGTCACTGGCGATCAGCACCAGTTTGCGCGGCAGGCGGTCAACAATCACCCCGGCGAAAGGGCCGACGGCCGCGCCCGGCAAAAACTCGGCCAGGAACAGCAACCCCACCGCCTGCCCTGAACCGGTGAGATTGAGGGTGAGCGTAAAGAGCGCAACACTATCGAGCCAGTCGCCGATCTGGCTGACCACCTGACCGTACCACAGGCGCCGGTAGTTGCGATTCGTGCGCAGAAGTTGCAGGTAGCCCGCCATAGTGCGATTGCGGATTGCGGGTTCTAGAATTCAGAGTGAACGCGACGCTATTCAGCCATTCCCGATCCGCAATCTAAAATCTGTCGCGATCACGCGACTTCATGGCTCGCTCAATGTCACGCTGCGCCTCGCGCCGGGCGATGTCTTCGCGGCGATCGTGGACCTTCTTGCCCCGCGCCACACCGAGTTCGACCTTGGCGCGCCGGCCCTTGAAGTAGATCTTGAGCGGCACCAGCGTCAGGCCCTTCTGGCGCACCAGCCCGTCGAGACGGCTGATCTCGCGGCGGTGGAGCAACAGTTTGCGGGGGCGCAACGGGTCGTGGTTGAAGTACTTGCCCGACTGCTCGTAAGGCGAGATGTGGGCGTCGTACAGAAAGACCTCGTCATTGTGCACCCTGGCATAGCTCCCGCGCAGGTTGACCCGCCCGGCGCGCACCGACTTGATCTCGCTGCCGGTCAGCACGATCCCGGCCTCGTAGGTCTCTTCAATATCATAATCGTGGCGCGCCTTGCGGTTCTCCGCCACCACGCGGGGAGGGGCCTGCTTTGTACTCATCGCCTTGCCTGAAAACAGGCGAGTGGAGGGCGATGCCCTCCACTCGAACGGATCGCTTCAATGCATTATAGCAAACTGTGCCGGGACAGATGCAATCGTCCGTTGGACGGAAGGGCGTGCCCGAGGTCCCCAGGGTAGAACCCAGACCCCGATGTTTTCGGTGGTACTGGCGGCTGCGCCGCCAGTACCACCAAAAGCACAACCCGCGGGGCGGTATAGCCGCCCCTCCCCCAGAGGCGGACCTGGCATCGGTTCCGCCGTTCTGAAGGCGCGCGGGGGGGCTGAGCCTCCTTGCCCCCTGTTCCGCCCGCGGCGGAAGAAACGGGGCGCGGAGGGCCAGGCCATCCGCGCCTCTGCACCAACGGTCACTCAAAGGGGGCCGCGCAGCGAACCCGGATCTTACAGCAACGCCCCCACGTACTGCTGGCGCAACTGGTTCTGGCGGCGGAAGAACACCGTCACCAACGACGAGGTGATGACGATGAAAAGGGAGTACAACACAGGGATGAGGGCGATCTCGTTGGCCAGGTCGCCCTGGAAGCTGAGCAGCACAATCGAGAGCGCCAGCGGGCCATTCTGGATGCCGGTCTCCAGCGCGACAGTGGCGGCCCGGCGGAAGCCCAGCCCGACCCCCTGGCTCACCAGGAAGCCGAAGAAGAAGCCGATCACCCCGACGCCCACCGCAGCGGCGTAGACCTGCCAGGGGGTGGTGGCCAGCAGCGGGGCGTTGCGGGGCACCCACAGGGCGATCAGCGCCAGAATGATCACCACGCCCAGAATGCCGCCAAGCAGTTCGAGCAGCGCGCCAACGTTGGCGTTGTGCCGCCGGATGAACATGCCAATCACCACAGGAATGAGGATCACCACCAGGCCGACAATCACACTGCTCATCCCGACGCTGATCTCGCTGGTCATGAAACGGCTGCCGTAGATGAAGATCCACAGCGGGGCCATCACAAAGGCGGCCAGGGTCGAGAAGGTGGTCATCGTCACGCTGAGGGCCAGATCGCCCCTGGCGAAGTAGGTGAAGATGTTGGAGGTCGAACCGCCGGGCATGCAGGAGATGATAATCAGGCCAATGGCGATGGCCGGAGGCAGTTGCAGCGCCACGGCCAGGCTGAAGCCGATGGCCGGCATCAGCAGGTACTGCGAGGCAAAGCCGATCAGAATGGCCTGCGGGCGCTTGAAGGCGCGGAAGAAGTCGCGCCAGGTGAGCGAGGCGCCCATGCCGAGCATGATCACCCCGATCATCAGCGCCAGGAGCAGTTGTTCGGTCTGGCTAACCATTGGCGCCTCCTTCCTGCTGGCACACCGTCTGGGACTCAGCGCGCAACTCGCGGCGCAGCACCTTACCTACGGCGCTCTTCGGCAACTCGGCGCGCAACTCGACCGCTTTCGGCACCTTGTAGGGGGCCAGATACTGCTTGCAGTGCTCGCGCACCTGCTCGGCGGTCAGGCCCGAGCCGGGCTTCGCCACCACGAAGGCTTTCACCATCTCGCCCGTCTTGGCATCGGGCAACCCGATCACCGCCACTTCGGACACGCCCGGGCAGGCGGCGATACAGTCCTCGACCTCATTGGGGTAGACATTGAAACCGCTGACGATAATCAGGTCCTTCTTGCGATCGACGATGCGCAGGTAGCCATCGGCGTCCATCTGGGCAATGTCGCCGGTGAGGAGCCAGCCGTCGCGCATCACCTTCGCTGTTTCTTCGGGGCGTTGCCAGTAGCCCTGCATCACCTGGGGGCCGCGCACGGCCAGTTCGCCCGGCTCGCCGGGGGGAACCAGTTCGCCATAGGTGTCGAGCAGGCGCACCTCGGCGCCGAGCAGCGGCAGGCCGATGCTCCCGGGCCGGTTGGCCTCGAAGGGATTGAGGGTCACCACCGGAGAACACTCGGTCAGGCCATAGCCCTCGATGACCGGCGTGCCGGTCACGCGCTGCCAGCGCTCGGCCACGGCAGCGTGCAGCGCCGTGCCGCCGGCGATGCTGCCGCGCAGCTTCGGCGGGGGATGGTCGGCGAACCACTCTTCGTTCAGCAGCCCGTTGAAGAGCGTGTTCACGCCGGGGATCCAGCTAATGGGGTAGTTCTCGATGGCGCGCTGGAGATTCGAGAGGGGGCGGGGATTGGCCACCAGGATGTTGCGGGCCCCGGCCTGGAAGAAGTAGAGCAGGTTGGTGGTAAAGGCGAAGATGTGGTACAGCGGCAACACCGCCAGGGGGCACTCCGCGCCGTGGGTAACGTTACCGGCCACGCGCTCCTCGATCTGCGCCACGTTGGCCAGCAGGTTCCCGTGCGAGAGCATGGCGCCCTTGCTCACGCCGGTGGTGCCGCCGGTGTACTGCAGCACCGCCAGATCATCGGGGCCGGTGGCCGCGGTATAGGCCGCAACGTCAATCTTGCGCTCGTGCAGATGGCGCGCACCGCGCGAAAGGGCCTCCTGGAAGGAAATCGTCGGTGCGGTACAACGGGGGATCAGTCGGTTCCAGTACTTAATAACATTGTAGGCCACGAAACCCGGCAGGCGGGGGAAGCGGTCGGTCAGGCGCACCAGCACCACGTGCTCAATACCGGTCCGCTCCAGGACGGGCGCGACCTTATCGCCAAAGAGATCCACGATAACCAGCGCGCGGGCGCCGCTGTCGTTGAACTGGTGGATCATCTCCGCGGGCGTGTAGAGCGGGTTGGTGTTGACCAGCACACATCCGGCCTTGAGCACGCCAAAGGCGCAGATGGGGTAAGCCAGGCTGTTGGGCAACTGAATGGCCACCCGGTCACCGGCGGCCAGCCCCAGTTCCTCGCGCAAAAATGCCGCGAAGCGGTCGGCGTCGCGGCGCACCTGGGCAAAACTGAGGTTACCAAACATACCGTTCGGCAACACGGCGGTGAAGGCGTGCTGCCGGGCGTAGCGTTCGCAGGTCTGATCAACCATGTCGGCAAGATGGCGGAAGGGCAGAGAAACGGGCGTTCCGGCTGGCGCAACTGATGGCGCGGCGGTCTGGACCGTCACACGGCGATCAAGGTCGAGGGTGGTCATACGCCTCCAACTCGCTTCATCGAGAGCCTGCGAATCACGACCAGCCGCCAGACGGCGGCGGGTACAGAGAGCGTTGCCTGCTGCACAGGACTTGAGCAACTATAGCATCAGGCTTTGCACAGTTTCCAGGGGAGAACTCCCTGTCCAGGGAGGGAGGCGGGGGAGGGGTTTTTTCCCTGAGGGATGTTGTAGACCTGGAGCGTCTGCCGGCGCTTACTGCGCCGCTCCTCTTGATTGCTTTGTGGAGGTGTGGAGGTGTGGAGGCGTAGACGTGAAGGTCAGGTTATTAACCGCGTTTGCGCCCCTGGGCCCCAGGCGTATTGCAAACGAGTCTGACAGGCTGACCCACAGATCTGCACCTCCACACCCCTACACCTCTACAGACCGGTTAGATGGGCGTGTAGACCAATTGTAAAGCTAGAACGATCGGATCTGAAACACACTTTATCGTTCCAGCCCCAGGCTGAACAACACGGCCTCTTCGCGGGCGCGCATAGCCGCCGCGGCGTCGGGGCCGCGTTCGTGGTCATAGCCCAGCAGATGCAGGGCGCCATGAACCGCCAGGTAGGCCAGTTCACGGGCGGGGGAGTGCCCATACTCGGCGGCCTGTGCCAGGGCGCGCTCGAGCGAGATCGCGATGTCCCCCAGGTAGCGGGGGCCCTCCGGCTGGCTGACAAACGGACCCGTCGCGCCATCGTCGCCAAACGAGAGCACATCGGTCGGGGCGTCAACCCCCCGGTAGTCGCGGTTGAGGGCGTGCAGCCGCGCGTCATCGGCGATGAGCACCCCCACCTCAACCGGGCCAACCACCGCCTCGGCGCGCAGCGTTTCGCGCACGGCGCGCTCCACCAGATCCGCGTCGGGGCCATGGGCCGCTAGTTGTTCCTCCAGACCGGTTTCGATAGTTACTTCGACCAGGTACTCCATCATTGGCATACCTCTGCGTTGAGTCGTATGCGGCTGTGCCGCTCGCTCCGGAGGCGAATAACTCTAGCAGTCCTCTTCAGGTTGTGAAGCCCGGAGCAACAGACGTACCCGTAAGGACGCAGCGTGCTGCGTCCTTACGCACGGTCGCTGTTGAGAGATGGCGTAGGGCTGCTATATCCTGGGAGGGCAAAGCCCTCCCAGACCCTCCCGGCGAGCAGGCTGGTTCGCCCCTCGCGGAACAATTGGCAAGACCGCGCTCTCACCAATTCCCTCACGCTCGCGTATCGTGGAGGATCGTCCGGACCTGGAGGAGCACGTCGCGCTCGCGATCGAAAGAAACGCGCCGGATGGCCTCGTCGAGGGGGAACCAGCGCGCATCGTCCACTTCGGCCTCCTGGGGCTGCAACTCACCCCGTTCGTAGCGCATAAGAAACAGGTCCACGTACTTGTGGACCCGCGAAGGACCGGCGCGGAACCAGTACTCTATCGTCGCCAGGTGGCGCACGATCGCCCCTTCCAGGCCAGTTTCTTCGGCCACCTCGCGCACTGCGGCGGCCTCGGCCGTCTCGCCGCGGTTCACGTGGCCCTTGGGCAAACCCCAGCGCCCGCCACGGTCGGTGGCGATCAGGGCAACTTCAACCCGGCCAGCGACAACGCGAAAGATAACGCCGCCAGCGGAGTAAGCGGTGCGATGGGCGCCGGACCGGTTGGAACGTGACGACATTGGCCTCAGGCACGCTTGAGCAAACGCCCAGCGCGCATATCCCAGTAGTTGTTGATGGCGTAGAGAATGCGTTGCCGGGCCACATCCACATGTTCCCAGCCTACCGGCTCGACCCGTGTGCCCTCAAGGTCCTTGTAGACCGTGAAGAAGTGCTCCACCTCTTTAAGATAGTGCGGCGGCAGATCGGTATAATCGGTAAAACTAGAGAAGAACGGGTCATACTGGAGCACGGCGAGGATCTTGTCATCGTGTTCGCCCTTATCGAGCATGCGGAACATGCCGACGGGGCGCGCCTCAACGATACAGCCAGTGAAGGTAGGCAGATTGGTCATCACCAGCACGTCCAACGGGTCACCGTCGTCGTAGTAGGTCTGGGGAATGAAGCCGTAGTCGCCGGGATACTGCACCGCCGAGTAGAGCACGCGATCGAGCTTGAAGGCGCCAATCGTTTTATCGAACTCGTACTTGTTGCGTGAACCCTTGGGGATTTCGACAACGGTGTGGATCACATCGGGGACGCCTGGCCCGGGTTCCAGATCGTGCCAGTAGTTCTGCATTGCCGGCCTTTCTGCATGTGCCTGATGCTCGTTAGACGCTTCATTATAGCATGTAACTGGTGTGAGGATGGGGGAACGGCGCCCGACAGGCTTGAGCGACGTCCGCCTCCCACGGCGGGGTCTGGGGCGGCTACGCTGCCAAAGCCACCGAAAAAGCGGGGTTGGGGGCTTGCTCTACGGACTTTGCACAAGCCCCGGGGTTCCCCATGCTCTGGCCCGCCGGGATGATCGGCGGCCCGCCAGCGGCTGGCAGAGGGGGAAGCCGGGGGTTCCCGATGCCTTAAGGCGCCCTGAGGAGGCCCAGGGCGCTGGCCTGCTCCAGGGGCCAGCGTTCTGGGGTGGTGAGGTAGATCGTCACCACCGCGCCCTCGGGGGCGCGGCGCAGGGCGCCAGCGCGGGGCGCGCCACTCGGGCTGGCGCCGGTGACGGGTTGCAGGGTCGAGCCATCGGGGAGCGGCAGCGGATCGGCGAGGCGAGCGCCGGGCGCCAGGAGTTCCGGGAACAGAGCCGTTACTTCGCCGGGAGGGCCGCCGGCCCGCAAGCGAGCAGCCAGGTTCTCTCCCTGGGGGCCATCGGCGATCAGATAATCTGCGGCGATGGCGCGCGTCGTCCAGCCCCTGGGTACGGCCAGGGAAACGCCCGCTTCGCCTCGTACCGGCGCCGCTGGTGCCGGTAACCAGAGCAAAGGCGACCCGAAGTCCACATCCATGGCCAGCCGCGCCTCCGGCTCGCTCCCCGGGCGCCAGCGCCAGATCTCTCCGCGGCGATTGTCGGCGAACTGCGGCTCGTTGGCACTCAACCCTGGTGCCCACCCCGCGGGCAGGATCACCGCCAGCGCCGCGCCATCGGGGGCCCAGGCCGCCGCCGTGGTCCACCGCTGGCTGCCGGCCTCTGTCGCGAACATCGTCACCGTCGCGAAGGGCAACTCCATTACCACCTCGCCGCCGAGACGCACGACGCTCGTGGACCACACATCGTACCCCGTGAAGCCACGGGCGTCACTGTAGTTGTACTCGGTAACCGTCAGGCGCGTTCCGTCGGGAGCGTAGGAAGGCGGCGCCGCCCAACCCGCGCCAGGCGCCACGGGACGGGGCCGCCGCTGGTAGGAACTGGTATATTCGGTCAGATTGACGTCTACCAGGGTGCGGTAACCTATAAAGCGTTGATAGGCCACCTGTCCCCCATCGGGCGACCAGTTCGGGGCGTGGACCACCAATCCATCGGTTTCTCCTGCGCCACCGGCGCGGGCCGCGTCCCATCCATTCTCGCCCTGCCGGTTGACGAGCCGGATACCGTTGCCCGCGCCGGGGAAATCAATCCCTGGAGCGGGCGCGGTTGGCGGAGTGACAAAAGCGATCCGGCGGCCATCGGGCGCGAAGACCGGCTCACATCCCTGCCCCAGGGTCCGCTCCCGGCCTCCGGGCAGATCGAGCCGGCGCACCTCGGCCGTGGCACACCAGACGCTCCACGTCTCCCACTCGGGGAGCGCAGGCGGCAACGTCGGCGCCGCCGTGTAGACCAGGGAGGCGCCATCGGGCGCCCAACTCAGCCCGCTCTCGGCCAGGGCGTTGTTGGTCACCCGCCGCGGCGTCGGGGCATCACGCTCCAGCACCCAGATCTCGACCCGCTCGCCCGTTCCCCGCGTGACAGCGATCAGGCGCCCATCAGGGGTGGCGGCGAAGGAGCGCACCGCGTCGGCGAGAGTCCGTTCCTGGTTACGGGAGCTGTCGAGGGCCACCAGCGCGCCATTACGCAGGAAGAGGATCTCCGCGCCAATCTGACCAGCCGCAGGTGTGGCCGTGGGGACAACCGGGCTCGTAGCGACGGGGGACGCCGTTGGCGCAACGGTAGGCAAGGGCGGCGTCGGGGCGGCGGTGGCGGTCGCCGGAGGGGGCGTCGGAGCGACGGTGGCGGTCGCCGGAGGGGGCGTCGGGGCGACGGTGGCGGTCGCCGGAGGGAGCGTCGGGGCGGCGGTGGCGGTCGCCGGAGGGAGCGTCGGGGCGACGGTGGCGGTCGCCGGAGGGGGCGTCGGGGCGACGGTGGCGGTCGCCGGGGGCGATGTTGGCGTGCCGAAGGGCGGGGCGGACAGACCGGCAGGTTGGCGCCCGCAGCCGGCCAGCGCCAGCGCCACAACCAGCGTCAGTACGAGGAAAGCGGTGCGGGCGCGCATAGCGGACCTCCGCGAGAAAAGCTGCTCCAGAACCTCAGAGGTTTGGCAAACCGGGGAGGTCCGGGTCAGGCGATATCGTTACTGAATGTATAGACGTTTGTGGAGGCAGAATTCGCACTGATATGCGGCTGAGGGGCGGGTGAAGTATTCGTAAGAGGCGTTTCAAGAAGAGCGTGACGCCCTTGCTTGAGGGGAGGGCCTGAGAGGGCGAAGCCGTCCCAGAACGGCATCGGATACCATGGCATCCGGATCAACCCTTACTGGTGGTGCGACAATCTGGTTGTGATGGATAGTTTTTTGCGGGGAGGGCGAAGCCCTCCCACGCCCCCTCCCGCCGTATCCATCACCATCAGCGTGACAGACTACGTGTCTGTAAACAAAGTCACTCGCTAGACCCCCGCCCCCTCCCCAACCCTCCCCCGCTGGGGGAGGAAGGCCGGCGCCTCACCCCGAGGGGGGAGGCTGGGCGGAAATGCCACGAACCTTGCTTTACAGACTACTTACTGCCCCGGCTGGGTGACCAGACTCTCCGCAGGCACGAGGATCTTGATCTGCTGGGCCTCGTCGGCCTGCTTCCGGAGTTGATCGACGAAGGGCAGAAACTTCTCAACAAACGCCTGCTGCCCGGCCTGGGTCTGGAGCAGGTCGCTGCTGGCGAGCGGCCGCACCTCAGGCGGATCAACCACCTCGATGATGTGCCAGCCGAACTGGGACTGCACCAGACGCCGCTCGCCGCGGGCCATGCTGAACACTGCCTGATCAAAGGGTTCGACAAACAGACCGCGAGGCGCCCAGCCCAGATCGCCGCCGTTGATGCGCGATCCCTCATCGTCGGAATGTTCAGTGGCGAGGGCGGCAAAATCGGCGCCCTGGTCGAGCTGGGCCATCAGGCCCTCGGCCTCCACCCGCGCCGCCTCGACGGCGGCGGTATCGGTCAGCGCATCGGTGGCGATGAGAATATGGCGGGCGCGCACCTGCTCCAGGGGCGTGTGGCGGAGGATCATGGCCTCGATCACCTGGTTGCGTTCCAGGAGGCGGCGAAGTTCATCCACGCCGCTGATGTTCTGCTCTTTGAGAAAGGCCTCGAACTGAGCGTCATCGCCATTGGCCTGGGTCTCCTTGATGCGCTCGATCTGTTCGGTCACCACGGCCTCATCGGCGCTTACGCCCTCTTCGGCGGCCGCCCGCATAATCAACTCGATCTGGATCAACTGGTCGAGCGTCTCCTGCGGATCGCTGCCCGGCTGATAGAAGCGCACGAAGTCACCGCGGTAGATCGCCGCCTCGCCAACGGTGGCGATCACCTCGGTGCTATCGCCCTCGACCGCCACGGGCAGTGGCAGGGCCGTAGGCGCGTCCGACTGCATGGTGGCAAGCGCGGGGGGCATCTGGTCGATCTCGCGCAGGGGGCCGGAGGGCAGGATCAGGCCGAGGCCAACGCCAATCGCGGCCAGGATCAGCACCAGGCCAATGATGACCGGCCAGCGCGGGCGCCCGCCGGACTCCGTTTCTTCCGGTTCCACATCATCGCCGGTCTCGGTCCTCACGGATGCCGTATCAGTATCGTCGGAGTCGGGGAAGGTTTCGTCACTTGCGCGGACATCGCGCTCATTGGCCTGGTCGTCGGTCACCGGGGATCTCCTTGCCTGGGGGATACGGAATGCAGATTGTAACTCCATCAGTTTACCATAGGTTACCGCCGGGAGGGGCGCGGGGAGACCGGGCCGCAGGGGGTGCGACGAAACGCGCGGCGGCGATCCGCAGATGGCGCCCCTCCTGTCACCGGCTGTTACCATCTCTGGTACAATCGTCCCGGAGGGCATGTCTACGGCGGAGGCGGGCATGGGCCATATTCTCGCGCTGGCGATGCAAAAGGGCGGCGTCGGCAAAACGACGACGACCCTGAGTCTGGGTACGATGCTGGCGGCACGAGGACGCCGCGTGCTGCTGATTGATATTGATCCGCAGGCCAATCTCACTCAGGGCCTCGGGGTTGACCCGGGCGCCCTGGAGTACAGTGTCTACGAAGTGCTGCTCAACCCCGAGCGCGGCGTCGGCTTCGCGACCATCACCACCGACGCGGGGGTGGATCTCATCCCGGCGGCCCTGGAACTGGCCGGGGCCGAACTGGAACTGGCGGGCAAGGTCGGGCGCGAGTTGCTGCTACGCAAGGCCTTGCGGGGCAGCCGTGAGCATTACGACTATGTGCTGATTGACCCGCCTCCGAGCCTGGGCATTTTTTCGCTCAACGCCATGGCCGCCGCCGACGCGGTGATCGTGCCGCTCCAACTGCACGCCTACGCCCTCAAGGCCATGCCCCAGCTTGAACAGACGATCGAACTGGTGCGCGAGATCCATCCCCACCTGGCCATTGGCGGCATCATCTGCACCCTGGCCGACCGGCGCACCAATTTGAGCCTGCAAATCGAACAGCAGGTTCGGGAGCAATATGGCACCCTGGTGTTCGAGACGGTCATCCCCATGAATGTCAAGCTCGCCGAGGCCCCGACCGTGGGCAAGCCGATCGGCGTCTACGCCCCGAGCAGCGCCGGGGCGCTGGCCTACGAGGCCCTGGCGACGGAACTGGAGTCCCGCTATGGCGTCTGAGCCTCAAGATACGGCCCCCATTCGCCGCGGGCGCGGCCTGCGCCTTTCCACCGAGAACCCCGCCGAAGAGCCGCCCCCGATCCCGCCTCCTATTGAACAACCCCTCACCCGCGGGCGCGGCCTGCGCCTTTCCACCACTGCCGACGAAGCTCCCTCACCCCCACAGGTCGAACCACCACCCACGCGCCGGCAGAAAACGCGCCTTGCCACCGTAACCGCCACCAGCGAAGCCTCCGCGCCGCTCGCCGAACAAGCATCTGGACAGACCCTGCGGCTCGCCGCCGAAGCCCCGGCGGTCCCGCAATCCGTCCCCGCCACGGCGACCGCGCCATCGGTTTCGTTCCTGCTCGAATCGCTCTGGCTCTCCAGTGGCAAGGTCGCCTACCGCCGCGCCGGCACGGGGCCGGCCCTGCTGCTGATCCACGACTTTGGCGCCACCTCGCGCATCTGGCGGGGCGTCGCCGGGGCCCTGGCCAACGCGCACACCTCCTACGCCCTGGATCTGCCCGGGTCGGGCGGCACGCCGCCCTGGCCCGCCCCGCCTACCCTCAAGACCCTGGCCAAGGCGACGATCGCCTTCGCCGACGGGCTGGGCCTGGGGCGTTTCGACCTGTGCGGGCACGGTCTGGGGGCCGCGGTGGCCGCGATGGTGGCCGCGCACTACCCGGACCGGGTGGGGCGTCTGGTGCTGAGCAACCTGGGCGCCCGCCCCTTCGCACCGGAGCTGGTGGCCCTGGAATGGACCCGCGCGCCGCTCGATCTCTCCCTCGGTCTGGCCCGGCCGTTCTTCGACTTCTGGCAGCCCTGGAACCGCCATCTGTTCCAGTTGCCGCCCCTGGCCGCCTTCCTTGGCGCCCAGACCCTGCAGCGCCCGCCCGCCGACCAGGAGCTGTGGCGCGACTACCTGGCCGACCACGCTGCCACCGACGGGCGCGCCTACCTGACGGCCCTCACGGCCGCCGGGGTTCCGCAGTTGCACGCGGCGCTGCGGGCCATCAGCGCGCCGACGCTTCTCGTGGCCGGAGACAGCGATCGTCTCGTCCGCCTGGCCGAAGTTGAGCAGTGCCAGCGGCTAGTTGCCGGCAGCCGGCTCGTCGTGCTGGAGAACTGCGGCCATCTGCCGATGATCGAGGCGCCTGATCTGTATCACCAGACGGTGCGCGAATTCCTGGGGGTGGGGGCTCAGTGAGGCACTGAGGCACTGAGGCACTGAGGCAGTGAGGGATGCTATAAGTAGTCTGTAAAGTAAGTTTCGTGGCATTTCTGCCCCCTCCCAGCCTCCCCCCGTTGGGGGGAGGAGCCGAACATCCTCCCCCAGCGGGGGAGGGTTGGGGAGGGGGCGGGAGTGCAGCGAAAGACTTTGTTTACAGACTAATACGTGTCGAGGATATAGCCTGGCGATAGCACTGGTTGCTCAGCGTCACGCCGGGCATGGCTGGCTGCCAGCAGCGCTTCCAGGGTCGGATCGTCGCCGGACAGGCCGGCGGTCTCAAGCCAGGAACTGGGCGTCGTTGCCGCCATCAGTTGACCACCCGGCGGATCTCCAGGCGCTTCCCGCCGAAGTTCAACAGCAGCCCGACCTTGTAGCCGGACGCCTTGAGGTAGGGGAGGGTCTGGACGAAGTGGACGTCCTCAAGCTCGGCTCTGGCCTTCAGTTCCACCATCACCCCGCCGGCGACGAAGTCAACCCGGTGCCGCGCAATCTGACGGTCCTTGTACATCACGGGGATCCACACTTCACGCTCGCACTCGATGCCGTGGGCCGGCAGTTCCAGCGCCAGGGCCCGCTGGTAGACAATCTCGCGGAACCCGGGGCCAGGGGTGCGATGCACCTCCAGCGCGGCGGCGATGATCAGGGCGGTCGTCGCCGATTCGGGGTAGGCATCGTTCACGTGGGGCGGCGCCGTGTTGTCGGTCATTGCGGTTCTTCTGGCAGGCAAGCAAGGGCGCCTGTCAATGAACCGATGGGCGGGCGGTGGTGATACGCTGAGCACACTGAGGCCACTGAGGCACTGAAGGCACTGAGGGCGCTGAGGCACTGAGGCAGTGAGGGAGAGTAGAGAGGGTGGCTGAGGGAAGCACGGGCGTTTTCCGTGCCCTCAGCGCCTCACCCCTTCAGCGCCCTCAGTGCCTCAGTGCCCTCAGTGCCCTCAGTGATCTCGGGAGCGAGGGTGCCGGGCAAGCCGAAACCCAATATCGTCGCCGTGGAAGTCGGGCGAAAGGAGGTTGCGAGAGGCCGCGCGCAGGAGGATCGTCGGAGCGTTCCACGAACCGCCGCGAAGTGTAAAGCATTTTAGCACCGGATCGGCGCCATTCTCGCTCCCGTCGCGGGGGTCATACGGATAGGCGCGCTCCTCCGAGCGTGTCCACTCCCAGACGTTGCCGACCAGGTCGAGGACGCCCTCCGGCGTTGACCTGCGGGGGAAGCAGCCCACGGCCAGGGTGGTGAGGCCATACTGGCTGGCGTAACTCGCCCGTTCGGGATCAGGGGCGTCGTTGCCCCACGGGTAGGTGCGCCGCGTCCCATCCCGCGCCGCGTACTCCCACTCGGCCTCGCTCGGCAACAGGTATGTGTGGCCGTCGTTCAGGTGTTGGGGGAGCCAGCGGCAGAAGGCCATCACCTCGTACCAACTGACCCCGACGACCGAATGGTTGGGGCGAGCACTGCCAAACGTCTCGTCGTCCCAGAATGCCGGCTGATCCTTGCGCGTCCGGCGATGCCAGTGCGCCAACCCCTCAGTCGCCCCGTCGTCGCGGGCCAGCCAGGCGCGGGCCGCTTCGTCCCACCAGGGCGCCTTCCGGGCGGGCGGGAAAAGGGGTGCGGGGAGGCAAAGCCCCCCCGCACCCCTCCACGGCGTAACTGCAGGAATCTAAAGGCATTATAACAAACGGCTTCGCCTCCTGAGATTGGCTGCGCCGCGGGATGATTGAGCGTTTTTCCTGAGAGGGCTGCCTCCTGCCAGACACTCCTGGCGGGCAGAGGGAGTGGGAAACGCCGCGAGGACCTGGACCTCTCAGACTTCTGGCAGGCAGGGCCGTATCAGTGCAAGGCATTGCAACGTGGTATCATAACAAACGATACCGATAAAGATGGAAGGAGTATCTGTATGTTCAACCGGTATGGAAGCATTCTCTGCATACTACTAACTGTCATAATCAGCGCCGCCTGTGGCGGCGCACCCGCTGCGAGCGATCAGGCCAGTCTGCGGGCCACGCTGGAAGCTGAGGTGCGCGCCACGCAGCCGCTCAGACCCCACCTACCGAAGTGCCGCCACCCACTGTCACCCCCCTGCCCGCGACCGCCCCTCCGGCGCTGACCAGCACACCAGTCGAGCCGACCCGCGCGCCCTTCGCGCCCGCTGCCGATACGCCATCCCCATCCGGCGCGAGCACGGCAGCGACAGCAGCCCTCGCCGAAGATGTTCCCGTGGTGTTCAGCCCCCAGGAGCAGAGCGGAACGGGCATAAACGTCAACATCCAGCTCGTATTCGACGCCAGCGGCTCGATGGCCCAGCGCATTGGCGGCGAAACCAAGATCCAGGCCGCGCGGCGGGCGATGGAACGGGTCATTGACTCGCTGCCCGACAACCCGAACCTCAACGTCGGCTTCCGCGTTTTCGGCCACGAAAGCGATAGCAGCGAGGCCCAGCGGGCGCGCTCCTGCCAGAGCACCGCGCTGCTGGTCCCGGTCCAGGGGGTCAACAAGGAGCTGCTGCGGCAGCAGACTTATGCCTGGGAACCGGCGGGCTGGACCCCGATCAGCCTGGCGTTGCAGCGGGCCGGGGAGGAGCTGCAGGCAGGCGAGAATGTGCGCAACGTGATCATTATGGTGTCGGACGGCGAAGAGACCTGCGATGGCGATCCGTGCGCAGTGGCGGCGGCGCTGGCCTCCTCTGAGGCTGAGGTGCGGATTGACGTCGTGGGCTTCGGGCTGGCGCCGGAGGTGGCTGAAACGTTGCGCTGCATTACCGCCAATAGCGGCGGCCTCTACATTGATGTACAAAACGGCGATGCCCTGGCTCAGACGCTGGAGGAACTGATCGCCGCCTCACTCAAGCGCAGTACCCTGCGTTTCATTGGCATCGGCCCGGACGGCCAGCCGGAACACGTCCATCTGTCGGGTTTCCGCGACGCGCAGGGCAAGAGCATGCTCGGCGCCAGGAACCCTGAAACTGACAGGCAGCTCGAAACAACGTTCGAAGGCGAACAACTGATCGCCCTGCCCCCCGGCCAGTACCGTTTCAACGTCACACGGGTTGACAATCGAGGCGATCAATTCCCCAATCACTATTTCACCGACTACACAGCCATCGTCGAAGAGGGCCGTGAAACGGTAGCGGTTATCGGCTGGGGCGGGGTGACCTTCATCAACGATGGGCTGCCGGCGAATGTGATCCAGGATCTGCGCGTCGAAAAGGCGGTCAAGGGCAAGTGGGACACGACCATAGCCACCGGACCGCCACCGGGCAATATCAAGTTCTACTTCCAGTTCGACTTCCAGTACCACCTGGCGCCAGGGCGCTACCGGGTCTACGACGAGAGACGGCGAGCGGTGCTGGTGGATAACATCGTTGTCGAGCGGGGGAAGGCGGTGACAGTGCGCCTGCGACCGTAACGATTGCGGATTTTGGATTTTCGATTTCGGATTGCCGATAGGGGTAGGGGCGAAATCGATTTCGCCCCTGCTGTGGGGGGGTGAAATCGATTTCGCCCCTACCGTTACCGCGCGGCGCATGGCACGATCGGTTGAGCTACAGATTGACGCTATACGCCTGCTCGATGCCCTCCAGGGCGCGGATCTGGGCCAGGACCTCGTCGGAGGCGGGCTCGTCGAGGGTCAGCACCATCATGGCGTGCTCGCGGGGGGCCAGGCGCCCGACGTACATGCCTGAGATGTTGACATCGGCGCCGCCGAGGATGGTGCCGACGCGCCCGATCATGCCCGGGCGGTCGCGGTGGTAGGTGAAGAGCAGCGACCCCTGGGGAATGAAGTCCACGAAGTAGCCGTCGGCGCGGACGATGTGGGGTTCGCCGCGCAGCACCGTGCCCCAGAAGACGTGCTCGCCGTCGGTGGCCTCGACCCGCGCCACCAGCAGCCCGGCGTAGCTCTCGGCGTCGGGGTCGGTGCGCTCGGTGACGCGCATGCCCCGTTCGCGGGCGATCAGCGGGGCGTTGACCGGGGTCACCCGTTCGATGCTGACCGCCTCCAGCAACCCCTGGAGCACGGCCAGGCGCACCGGCTGGGTGTCCACGTCGGCCAGTTCCCCGCGGAACTCCAGATCGTAGCTGCGCACCGGGGTGTGGATCAACTGGTTGATCAGCCGGCCCATCTGGCGGGCCAGCGACAGGTAGGGTTGCAGCACGCTCCAGGCCTCGGGGGCGACGAAGGGGGCGTTGACCGCGTACCGGGGTGTGGCGCCGCTGAGGGCGGTCACCACCCCTTCGGCCATCTCGGTGCCGGCGGAGGTCTGCGCCTCGGCGGTGCTGGCCCCGATGTGCGGCACGGTGATAATTCTGGGATGGTGGATGATCGGCGCGTCGGCAGGAGGCGGCTCCTGGCTGAAGACATCGAGGGCCGCGCCGGCCAGGTGACCGGTGTCAACGGCGGCGAGGAGGGCCTGCTCGTCCACCACCCCGCCGCGGCTGGCGTTGATCAGGTAGGCGCCGCGCTTCATCTGGGCGATGCGGGTGGCATCAAGCAGGTTCCTGGTGCTCTCCACCAGGGGCACGTGCAGCGAGACCACGTCGCTCCGCTGGAGCAGTTCTTCCATGGTCACCAGTTCGACCCCGAGTTGCGTGGCGCGGTCGAGCGACACCACCGGGTCGTAGGCCAGCACGTGCATGGCCATGGCCCGGGCGCGCACTGCCACCTCCGAGCCGATGCGCCCCAGACCCACCAGACCCAGGGTCTTGCCGCGCACCTCCCAGCCGACGAACTTGTTGCGCTCCCACTTGCCGCTCTGCAGTGACAGGTGCGCCTGGGGGATAGAACGGGCCAGGCCGATCAGCAGGCCGATGGTCAACTCGGCCACGGCCACGTTGTTGGAGGCCGGCGCGTTGACCACGACGATGCCCCGGCGCGTGGCGGCGTTGACGTCAATGTTATCCACGCCGGTGCCGGCGCGGCCGATGACGCGCAGGCGCGTGCCGGCATCAATCACCTCGGCGGTCACCTTCGTCGCCGAGCGCACCACCAGCGCGTCATAGCCGCCGATAATCTCCAGGAGCGCGGCCTTATCGAGATCCAGGCGCACGTCCACCTCGGCGGCCTGCCGCAGCACGTCCAGACCCTCGGCGGCGATCTTTTCCGTGACGAGAATGCGATCCATGATCTCTCCTTGCATCTGTGGTGAAAGATGGCGAAACCGGCGTTCCCCACACCCCGGCCGTGCCGGTGCTTACGGGGCAACCGGGTTTCCCCACACCCCGGCCGTGCCAGTGCTTACGGGGCAACCGGCGTTCCCCACGCCCCGGCCGTTGCGACGCGCGCGGGGAAACCAGGTTTCCCCACACCCCGGCCGTTGCGACGCGCGCGGGGAAAGCGGTTTCCCCACACCCCGGCCCGCAGGAAAAGCCGGTCGCGCGTACCTGTTCAGATTTACCGCAGAGCACGCAGAGGAACGTAGAGGATGAACGTTTTGAAAGTCCTCCGCGCCCTCTGCGGTGCGAACGTGTTCGGCAGATGTGGACACTATCGGTCGCGCAACCGTGCGGGTTGCGCGCGCTATGTCGCATGCAGCTTATTCTACGACGGGGCGATACACTCAAGGGTCGGCCACGAGCCGCACTTCGACCGCCTCGCAGATGGCGTGGAGGAGCAGGCCGTGGACCTCCTGGATGCGGGCGTTGTTGGTGGAGGGCACGATAATGGAGTGGTCGGCCAGCGGGGCGGCGGCGCCGCCGTCCTTGCCGAGGAGGGCCACGCTGGTGACGCCGCGCTCGCGCGCGGCGCGGAGGGCGTTGAGAACGTTGGGCGAGTTCCCCGAGGTGCTGAAGACCACCAGGGTGTCGCCAGGGCGGGCCAGGGCGTTGAGCTGGCGGGCGAACACCGCATCGTAGCCGAAATCGTTGGCGATGCAGGTCAACGCGCCCACATCGGCATTGAGGCACACCGCGGGCAGCGGGCGCCGATTGGCGCGGTAGCGGCCCACCAGTTCCTCGGCCAGGTGCAGGGCATCGGCGGCGCTCCCGCCGTTGCCACAGGTGAACAGGGTACGCCCGGCCAGCAGCGCCTCGGCCACGAGCTCAACCACCGCGTCCACGCTGGCGGCCTGGGACGCGAAGGTGTGCAGCACGGCGGCAAGCTCGTCGAGCTGGTCGCGGAATGGGGCCATGGTGTTGTCCATATTTTTTTGTTCGTGGCGGATTTCTGTCATTGGAGTCGGTCCTCACCCTCCCCCCGCCCCCCTCCCTCTCCACCTACAGTGGAGAGGGAGGGGGCGCCGAGCGCAGCGAGGCGGGGGAG
>DAOUDA010000049.1:0-7817 GCA_034431835.1 Chloroflexaceae bacterium
CTCCCCCGCCGCGCGGCGCTCGGCGCCCCCTCCCTCTCCACCGCCGGTGGAGAGGGAGGGGGCCGGGGGGAGGGTGAGGACAATCATCCATCCCCGCGGATGATCGCCAGCACTTCATCGCGGCGGGCGGCCATCTCCTCGGGCGAGGCGATCGACTCCAGATTGAGGCGGATCAACGGCTCGGTGTTCGAGCCGCGCACGTTGAAGTGCCAGGTGGCGTAGCTCACCGAGACGCCGTCGAGGCGCTCGATGTCGCCATCGGCGTAGCGGGCGGCGAGTTCGTCGAGTCTGGCGGGCACGTCGCGCACCTTCGAGTTGATCTCCCCGGAGATGAAATACTTCGCCTCCAGATCGGCCAGCAGCGCGCTCATCCTGACGCCGCGCTTCGCCAGCAGTTCCATCAACAGCAGCGACGGAATGATGCCCGAGTCGGCGTAGAAGAAGTCGCGGAAGTAGTAGTGGCCGGTGACCTCCCCGGCGAAGACCGCGTCTTCGTTGGCCATGCGCCGCTTGATGAAGGCATGGCCGACCCGTTCCATGAGCGGGATGCCCCCGCTGGCGCGGATCAGGTCGGGCACGGCCCAGGAGGCGCGCACATCGTAGATCACTCTGGCCCCGGGGGCCTTCTCCAGCATATACCGCCCCAGGATCGCCGTCAGGAAGTCGCCGGAGATGAAGCGCCCCCGATCATCAACGGCGAAGAAGCGGTCGCCATCGCCGTCGAAGAGAAAGCCAATGTCGAAACCTTCGGCAGGCACGCGCGCCTGCAACTCGGCGCGGTTCTCGGGTTGCAGGGGATCGAGGCCGTGGTTGGGCAGCGTGCCGTCAGGTTCCAGGTACATGCCGGTAAAGGTGATCGGCAGGCGGCGGTAGATCTCCTGGAGGATGGGGCCGACCATGCCGTTGCCGGTGTCGGCGATCACCCGCAGGGGGCGGCCCAGGGCGCCGCCGTTTTCCAGCGCCGCCACGTCGATCAGCGAGAGCACTTTGGCGATAAACTCTTCCTGAAAGTCGTAACGTTTGATGACGCCCTTGCGCGTGGGTTGGGGAAAGGCTTCGCCCTCAACGAGCCGGCGCAAGTCCTGAATGCCCTCGTCGCCGCTGAGCAGGTAGGGCATCTGGCGGACCATTTTGAAGCCGCTGTACTCCTTGGGGTTGTGCGAGGCAGTCACCATCATGCCGGGCAGCCCGAGAGTGGCGCAGGCGAAGTAGTACTGGTCGGTGCTGACCATGCCGATGTCGGCGACGTCTGCGCCCTGGTCGGTAATGCCACGGATGACCGCCTCGAACATCGCCGGGCCGGAGGTGCGCATATCGCGCCCGACGATCACCGTCTCGGCGCCGAGGAAGGTCACAAAGGCCCGCCCGATAAGATAGCCGATCGTTTCGTTCAAATCGGTGGGGTAGATCCCGCGAATATCGTAGGCTTTGAAGATCCCTGGATTGACCTGCACAATTGCGCTCCTTCCGCAGAGAGTGACCGTGCCGGGTGTATGCTACCACATGCGGGCGAACGGCGACGTTTCCAGTGACCGGGAAGGGGCTGACAGTTTGTTCAGGGTGGGAGGGGGGGCGGAAATGCAAGGAAACGTAGTTCACAGGCTATTATTAGTCCGTACAACGTCTTTCGCTAAATCCCCGCCCCCTCCCCAACCCCTCGCAGGTGTAGGGTTTTTCGGGCGAGCAGGGGTTTTCGGCATTCCAATGCGCTTACGGTCCTCACCCCCCCTGCCCCCCTCTTCACCTACGGTGGAGAAGGGGGATTCGGGTGTCCTGATGCCCCGGATGGCGAATGCGACGCGAGGATGGGCCGGAAAACCCTACACCTGAGAAGAGAGGCTGGGAGGGGAGTGGTAGACCACTCGCTCCGCTCAGGGTGACAAAAACCCGGCAAACTTACGTTACAGACAATTAAACCTTGAATCGAGCGGCGAATACAATATACCGAACGTGACAAAAACTCGTACAGCGTCTGAGAAGATGGTATCGAGGCGGCTGCGGAGGATAAGATGGGCCGGCGACAGATTGTTACGGCGCTGCTGATCGCGCAGGTGGCGAGCGCGATTATGGTTGCCATTGGCCAGATGCTTAAAGACGTGCGTGAGCCGGCCTTTGCGGTCGGGGTTGCGGCCGCTCTGCTGAGCCTCGGTATTCTGGCGGCCTACTGGCGCGGCTGGGAGGCGGCGTTGGCGGTGAACATGGTGGCCGTGACCGTGGCCGTGGGTCTGGGCACGCCTGAGAAGTTTGTGCGCGAGTATTCGGCGCTGGTGGTGCTGGCGCCGCCGGCAGTGGCGCAGGTGCTGGCCGGGCCGCGCTGGATCGTGGGCAGCGCCCTGGGCTTGCTGGCCATCCTGTCGCTGCGCGCCGGTCCGGAGGCGCGCTTCCTGAGCGCCTACACGAACGACCTGCGCACCTTCGGGAGCTTCGCCCTGGTGGTGACCTGTATGCTCCTCAGCCGCCTGGTGGCCGATACGGCCCTGCGGGTGGCCACGGCCAACGGCGCGCGGGCCGAGGAGGCGCTGCGCCGCGCCGATGCTCAGGCGGGCGAACTGCGGGCGCAGGCCGAGGCATTACGCGAACAGAACGAGCGCCAGCAGCGCCTGCTCGACCTGGTGGCGCGGCTGGAAACTCCGGCGGTGGCCCTGGCCGAGGGGGTGTTGCTGGCGCCCATCGTCGGCCCGATCGACGATGGGCGCGCCGACGCGCTGGTGGGGCGCCTGGTGCGGCACGCCAGCGAGCAACGCGCGCGCCTGGTGGTGCTCGACGTTGCCGGGGCCTCGGACGTGGATGCCGACGCGGCGCGGGCGCTGGGGCGCGCGGTTGAGGCCCTGCGCCTCATCGGCTGCCGGGTGGCGATCAGCGGGATCTCCGCCGCGACCGCCAGCGCGCTCGCCGAGAGCCAGGTGGCGTTCAACGGCGCGGTGACCGTGCGCACGCCGCGCGAGGCGCTGGAACGCGAACGGGCGCTCTAATGGGATGGGGAAACCGGGTTTCCCCGGCCCCCTGCCGGAGGGCGTGGGAGGGCGAAGCCCTCCCACAGAAGACCTACGCGGCCAGTTCCTCCTCCCGGCGGAACTGGCTGGTGTACAGGGCGTAGTAGGCCCCCCGCAGGGCCAGCAGCTCCTCGTGCGTGCCGCGCTCGACGATCTGCCCGCCCTGCATCATCAGCACCTGGTCGGCGTTGCGGATGGTGCTGAGCCGGTGGGCGATGACGAAACTGGTGCGCCCCTGCAGCAGGGTGTCGAAGGCCCGCTGGATCAACCGTTCGGTGCGCGTGTCCACGCTGCTGGTGGCCTCGTCGAGGATCAGGATGCGCGGGTTGGCCAGCACCGCGCGGGCGATGGCGATCAACTGGCGCTGGCCCTGGCTCAGACCGGCGCCCCGCTCCCCCAGCCGCGTCTGGTAGCTCTCGGGGAGCCTGGCGATGAAGTCGTGGGCCATGGCCAGTTTCGCCGCGGCAATCACCTCCTCGTCCGTCGCATCGAGGCGACCGTAGCGGATGTTGTTCATCACCGTATCGGAGAAGAGGAAGGTGTCCTGCAACACGATGCCGATCTGGCTGCGCAGGCTGGCCGCGGTCACCTCGCGCACGTCGTGGCCGTCAATCGTCACCCGCCCCCGGCTGACGTCGTAGAAGCGCGGGATGAGGTTGATGATCGTTGTCTTGCCCGCCCCGGTCGGCCCGACAATGGCCACCGTCTGCCCCGGTTCGGCCACGAAACTGACCCCCTTCAGCACCGGCTCGCCGGGCCTGTACTCGGCCCAGACCTGTTCGAAGGCCACCCGGCCGGTGATCGGCGGCAGGGGCCGGGCATCGGGGCGGTCCACGATCTCGGGAACCTCGTCGAGCAGGCCGAAGATACGCTCGCCGCCGGCAATCGCGCTTTGAATGTTCGTCCAGAGCACCGCGATCTGCTGGATGGGCTGATTGAACCGCTGCACGTACTGAATGAAGGCGAAGACCGTGCCCAGTGAAATGACCGTCGTGCCCAGCAGGGGCTGGTTGCGCAGGGCGCTCAGGCCGCCGCCGACGACGACGATGGCGATGGCCAGGTAGCCCAGGGCTTCCAGCACCGGGTTGAGGGCGCTGGTGAAACTGGCCGCGCGCACGTTGGCGTCGCGATTGGCCGCGTTGGTGCGCCGGAACTGCTCGATGCTCTCCTCTTCACGGCTGAAGGCCTGCACCTCGCGCACCCCCGCGATGCTCTCCTGCAACCCCGCGTTGACACTGCCCATCTCCTGGCGGCTGCGCCGAAACGCGCGCCGGGCCTGCTGCGAGAAGTAGAAGGTGGCCCAGGCCATCAGCGGCAGCACGCTCAGGCTCAGCAGGGCGTAGGGGACATTGGTTCGCAGCATCAATGCCCCGGTGATGGTCAATTGGAGCACGCCGCTCACCACGCTGAGCAGGGCGAAGCCAAGGGTCTGCTGGATGGTGTCGGTGTCGTTGGTGATGCGGCTCATGATGTTACCGGCCTCGTTGCGGGTGTAGAAGCCCAGGGAGAGGCGGTGGATCTGGGCGAAGGTGTCTTCGCGGATCTGGCGCAGGGCGCGCTGCCCGGCCCAGTTCAGGGTGAAGAAGGCCAGACCCTGGAGCAGCGAGCCGGCGGTGAACAGCAGCGCCAGGATCGCCACCAGGCGGCCCAGGCCGGCCAGCCGGGCCTGTACGTCGAGGCTGACCGCGGGCGGATCGATCCAGCAGGCTGCCGGATTGGGCGCCAGGTAGCAGTCAACCGCCTGACCGATTACCGGCGCCGTCGCCACCTGCAGGGTGGTGGCAACGACGATCAGCGCCACGGTCAGCGCGACGGCGTACCACCATGGGCGGAAGTAGCTCCAGAAGCGCGCCAGCGTCGCGCCGACCCGTCTGGGCTTCTGGGTTTCCTGGTTGAGCAGGCGGCCAGGGCCGCCCGGTCCTCCCATCATCATCTGGGTGTTCCTTGTTTTCTAGGGTGTCAGGCGCCCCAACACTGGTTGGAAGGCGGGGAAACCAGGTTTCCCCACGCCCCTGCCTCTGGAGGCGGGGAAGGCGGGGTTCCCCGCGCCCCTGCCTCTGGAGGCGGGGAAGGCGGGGTTCCCCACGCCCCTGCCTCTGGAGGCGGGGAAGGCGGGGTTCCCCACGCCCCTGCCTCTGGAGGCGGGGAAGGCGGGGTTCCCCACGCCTCTGCCTCTGGAGGCGGGGAAGGCGGGGTTCCCCGCGCACCGGCCCGGCAGGGCTTTCATAGTCACCCCGTGGCCTCGCTTGTATCCGCCACCAGTTGCGAGTGGTAGATCTCGGCGTAGATGGGGCTGTTCTCCATCAATTCGGCGTGCGTGCCGCGGGCCGCCACGCGCCCGTTGTCGAGCACGATGATCTGATCGGCGTGCAGCACGGTGCTGATGCGCTGGGCGATCACGAAACTCGTGCGCCCCTCCATCAAACGCTCCAGGGCGCGTTGAATGGCCTGCTCGGTCTGCAGGTCCACGCTGCTGGTCGAGTCGTCGAGGATGAGCAGGCGCGGGTTGAGCAGCAGCGCGCGGGCGATGGCGATGCGCTGCTTCTGCCCACCGGAGAGGGTTACCCCGCGTTCGCCCACGCGGGTGGCGTAGCCCTCGGGGAAGCTCATGATGAAGTCGTGCGCCGCCGCCGCGCGCGCCGCGGCGATCACCTCCTCGTCGCTGGCCTCGGGCCGCCCGAAGGCGATATTGTCGCGGATGCTGCCGCTGAACAGGTTCGTATCCTGCAGCACGATCCCGATCTGCGAGCGCAGGCTGTCAATGGTGACATCGCGCACATCGTGGCCGTCAATCAGCACCGCCCCTTCGCTCACGTCGTAGAAGCGAGGGATCAGATTGATGATGCTGGTCTTGCCGCTGCCGGTGGCGCCCAGCAGGGCGACGGTCTGTCCCGGTTCGGCCACGAAGCTGACGTCGCGCAGCACCGGTTCGCTGCTGCCGAAGTAGCGGAAGGTGACGTTGCGGAACTCGACGCGCCCCTCGATCGGCGGCAGTGGATAGGCATCGGGGCGGTCGCCGATCTCATTCTGCGTATCCAGCACCTCGAAGATGCGATCCGCCGAGGCCGCCGCCTGGGCCATCAGGGCGATGATAAAACCCAACTGGCCCAGGGGAAAGAAGACATAGACCAGGTACAGACTGAACTTTTGATACTCGCCCAGGTTGAGCGTGCCGCCCAGGATCTGCTGCCCGCCGAAGTAGAGGATGGCCGCCTGGCCGATCTGCGCCACGAGAAAGACCACCGGGAACAGGAACGAGAAGACCCGGCTGACGCGCAACTGCTGGGCCATCAGAACGGTGGCCGCCGCGTCGAAGCGGCGCGCCTCATACGGCTCGCGGGCGAAGGCCCTGACCACCTTGATGCCGGCCAGGTTCTCCTGGAGAATCGTGTTGAGCGCGGCCAGTTTCTGCTGCACCACCGCGAAGAGGGGCTGGATCAGGCGCCCGAAGACGACGAAGATCACCAGGGCGATCGGCAACAGCGGCAACACCACCAGGGTCAGTTGCAGATTGGTGAGGGCCAGCACCACCAGCGCCCCGCCTAGCAGCAGAAAGGCCTGGACGCTCATAATCAAGCCCTGGGCGATAAAGGTGCGTAGCCGCTCGACATCGTCGGTGGCGCGGACCATGAGTTGCCCGGTCTGGTTCTGGTCGTAGTAGCTGAAGGAGAGTCGCTGGATCTTCTCAAAGATCGCGTTCCGCAGATCGAAGGCCAGCCCCTGCGAGGTGCTCTCCGACATAAAGGCCTGGAGGAAGGAAAAGACGCCCCGCAGCACGGCGAAGAGCAGGATGAGGGCGGCGCCGTTGAGGATGACCCGCTCGGCGACGGCCAGGTTGTCGCCGGCCTGGGTCACGGCGTCGATCATGTTCTGCACCACCTGGGGCACGGCGAGTTGGGCCAGGGTGGCGATCACCAGGGCGCCATAGGCAATCAGGGCGCTACGGCGCTGATTGCCGAGGTAGCCAATGGCGCGTAGCAGGCCGCGGCGCTGCGTGACGGCGCCGCTGGCCCCCACCCGCGCCGGCGGGTTCATCTGAGCTTGCATGGTGGTTTCCTTGTTGGTTAAGAGCCTGTCTACAGAACCGGGTTGTCCGATTTTTTGCTGGGCGGGCGCGGCCCTTCCGACCCCTCCCGACGCTCCTCGCCGGCGCGAATGGCCCGCTCCAGCAGGTTGAGCAGCAGTTCCTGCTCGTTCGGGCAAAGCCCGGCCAGGAACTGGCCCATGCGCGTCATCTGCTCTTCGATAACCTGGGCGTGCAACGCCTCACCGGCGGGGGTCAGTTCGAGCAGCACCACGCGGCTATCCTCGGCGTGGGGGCGCCGCGTTACCAGCCCCGTCGCCGCCAGCCGCCGGGTCAGCGCCGTCACCGAGGGCGGGCTGATCCCCAGGCGCCCGGCCAGTTCCTTCATCGCCAGTGGCCCCTCCGATTGCAGGAGGCGCATGAGGCGAATATGCGACGGAGAGAGGTGCAGTTCGGTGAGCCGCTGAAAGGTCGGGCCGATCAACTGCGGGCGCAGGCGCTCGACCAGGCACAGCAGGCGTTGCGCGTTATCGAGCGTTGGCTCCTCACGGTTCCGGGAGGGCAGCGGCATCGGGTGGCCCTTCCATATGAGCATCGTTCGGGCGATTAGTTAGATGAACTAATCATATGTCTATCGTACCACCACTACGGTCACTGTCAAGGAATGGCGCGCCGGTTGGCGGGTATGGGGAAACCTGGTTTCCCCATCAGGGCTGATGCAAAGTCGGCGGCAAGGCGCTGCCCCGGCGTGAACACCTGTCCGGTACGATGCAGGCGCCAACCAATCATCCGTACCAGCG
>DAOUDA010000050.1:0-7172 GCA_034431835.1 Chloroflexaceae bacterium
TACTACAACGAGGGTTGTCATTCCGAGCGAAGCGAGGAATCCCGGCTTTGATGCCAAACCGAGACCCTTCGCTCCGGCTACGCCTCCGCTCAGGGTGACAGGCGTACAGCGTACTGATGCGGCAGAAGGCCAACCTTCGTTGGAGTACTAACGCGCCGAAATACATTCGGATCACCGAAGCGTTTGCGGGCATCCAGGATTTCAATGCCGGCAATCCGGCCATCGGCAGCATAGTCCACCGCGATCCCCTCGGCCACATGCTGCGTGGTCACGGTCGCCTCTAAGAAGCGAATATAGAGCGCGTCCACTTCGCTATCGTAGGTGATGCGCATGACGTTTGGTCTCCTCAGAAAAAGTACACGTAAACGGTGACCACGACAATCTCGTTGTCTTCTTCAGCGAAAAGACGCGCTGCCTTGTTATCGTAGCACGCGCTGATGCGCTGCACAAGCAGCGCCAGGTGTGCCTCAAGGCTTGTGCAACGTCCTCGGCGCAAGCAGGGCCGAAACATCGGCAGCGCCATTGCTTCGGCCCTGCAACCCTTCCGGGAGCAGGGCTCATGCAAAGTCTTTGGGGGAAGCCCCAGACTCCATATGG
Source organism: Chloroflexaceae bacterium (assembly GCA_034431835.1). Lineage (GTDB taxonomy): Bacteria > Chloroflexota > Chloroflexia > Chloroflexales > Chloroflexaceae > JACAEO01. The sequence continues at coordinate 598 of DAOUDA010000050.1, forward strand.
TTCGTTGGTTCTGGCAGCGTAGCCGCCCCAACCCCCGCCGGAAGCAGACCGTGCATCAGCCCTGCACCCGGCTGCACCTCCCGATCAGCAATGGTGCATGGCATGGTACAATACCATCCTGCGGCTGCGCCGCACAACTATCAGGCTACAAATGAGGTGGTCCTGGGAGGGCTTCGCGCTGCCACTCCCTGACGCAGGCTTTTTGCAATCTCAGAGAGGTAATGATCTCGTGGAAATCGCGCTGTACATCGCCATCATCGTTATTAGCGCGGCGCTGATCGCCCTGGTCGTATTACAGGCCCGCAGCCCGGGGATGGCCAACCGCGACACCAGTTCGATCTACCGCACTCGGCGCGGCCTGGAGAAGACCCTCTACCAGGCCACCCTGGTCCTGAGCGTGTCGTTCTTGCTGCTCTCGCTGATCGCCAGTCTGCCGATTTTTGGTTAAGCGCCTGCCCGGATACCCAGGGTACCCGATAACACTCCGGGAGGGCTACGCCCTCCAGGACCCTCGGGCAGGGGCACGGGGAACCCCGGGTTTCCACCCTCAACCAGGCGAGAACAGCGGGTTTCTGGGAGGGGGCAGCCCTCCCGGACCCTCCCCTATGGCAAGGGCGCGGGGAAATCTGGTTTCCCCGGCCTCCTCTGACCGGGAGAAGAACGAGGATTACCGGGAGGGTCTGGCCTTCCCAGAACCTCCCATCTGTGAGGGGCGCGCAAGCCCATGGCCCGTCGCATTCGCTGGCAAATTGTCATCGCCGCGGTGAGCATTATGCTGATCGCCGGCTTGCTTGGCGCGGTGGCCCTGCGCAACGCCTCGGTGGCGACGCCCCTCGTCGGCGGCTCCTACGTCGAAGCGGTGGTTGGCGCACCGGAACGCCCCGTCCCGCTGCTCAACGACCCGCTCGCCGACCCGGTAGGCCGCGACCTGATTGCGCTGATCTTCGACGGTCTGGTGCGTATCGGCGCCGATGGGCTGATCGAACCGGCCCTGGCCGAGTCATATGAGGTTGACGCCAGCGGCACGGTGTACCAGTTCAACCTGCGACGCAATGTCGCCTGGCACGATGGCCGGCCCTTCACCGCCGATGATGTGGTCTTCACCCTGCGCACCCTCCAGGTGGCCGATCAGCCCGGCGAACCGACCCTTGCCGCCGTCTGGCAGGATGTGCTGGTGGACCGGCTGGACGCCTACACCGTTCGCGCCACCCTGACCGCACCGTTCGCGCCGTTCCTCAGTATGGCTCGCGTGCCCATCCTGCCCGCCCACGTGTTCGCCGGCAACCCGCCGGAAGCCTGGACCAGCGGGTCAATCGCGGAACGTCTGGTGGGCACCGGTCCTTACCGCCTGGTTGAACTACGCGAGGACCGCGCCGTGCTTGCGGCACATGAGGGCTATTTCGGTGGCCGGCCCTACATCGAGCGCCTCGAGGTGCGCTTCATCGCCTCGCCTGAAGCCGCCTTCGCCGCCCTCGGCCGCGGCGACGTGACGGCCTTCGGCGCCCGCCTCACCGGGACCGCCGTGATCGACGATCTGCCCGCCGGGGTCCGCGGCGCGGTGGTACCTCTCGATGAGTACACCACGCTGAGTTTCAACCTGCGGCGCCCGCCTCTCAACAATCTCAACCTGCGCCGCGCCCTGGCCCATGGCCTGAACAAGGACGCGCTGATCGAACGCGCCCTGAACGGCACGGCAATGCCCCTCGATACGCCCATCCTCCCCGGCTGGTGGGCCCATGACCCCGAAGCGCGCTGGTACGCCCCCGACCCCGCCACCGCAGGGCGCATCCTCAGCGAATCGGGCTTCGACCGCGGCGCCGACGGCACGCTCGCGCGCGACGGTCGCCCCCTGGCCCTGGAGTTGCTGGTGGACAATGAGCCAAAGCGCCGCGCCGTCGCCGATGAGATCGCCCGCCAGTGGGGCCAACTGGGGCTGCGCATCAGCGTGGTCGAACTCGATGGGCCGGCGTTGCAGGCCCGGCTGCGCGCCCACGACTTCGACGCGGCCCTGCACACCTGGACGCGCCTCGGCCCCGACCCTGACCCCTTTGCCCTCTGGCACTCCAGCCGCGCCGACACGGGGTTGAACTACGCCGGCCTGGCCGACAAAGAGATTGACGATCTTCTCGCCAACGCCCGCGTCGAGAGCGAACTCGCCGCTCGCAGCGCCGATTACGCCGCCTTCCAGCGGCGCTGGATCAGCCTGGCGCCGAGCATTACGCTCTACCAGCCCCTCTATCGCTTCGCCGCCGTCGAAGCCCTCGACGGCACCGGTCTCGACGACCCCGAGAGCAGCCTGCACCACTTGCTCATCGGGCGCGAGGATCGCTACCGCGGTATTACGCGCTGGTTCCTCAAGAGCTACCGCGAGATCCAGGGCGAGGTGCGCTGACCGGGGGGCGGGAGAGCGCCCATGCGCCAGGGGCGTCAGGAAACCCGGGTTCCCCATATCAAAAGCGCAGATCGCGCAGATCGAAAACTGGCCCATCCTTGCAACCGAGGCGGGCGCCATCGCGGGTCTCGACCAGGCAACCCTGGCACGCGCCCACCCCGCAGGGCATCGCCCCGGGCAGGGCGACCTGCGCGAAACCCCGTTCCCAGCGCAAGGTGCCCGCGCGCACCATCTCGACCACCGGCGGTAACCGAGATGCCGCCAGCCCCAGGCAGAATTGATCGGCCCACCCGAGCGGTCCTCGGCTCGGCGTGGGGCCACCCGGCTGGGTCGCGGCAAGCAGCGCCGGCAGATCGGCCTCGCCGGTCGCGCTCGTCAGGTACTCGACATCGGAGGGCAACAAGAAGGGTGGCGGCAGCACCTCGGCGCCAGTGGCGGCCACCAGCAGCACCACCGCGACGCCCCGCGCCACAGCGACACGGGCCAGGTGCAGCAATCCCGGCACGGCAGAACCGGCGCCGGCCAGCAGCAGGTTGCGCGTCGGCTCGGCGAGAGTGAAGCCGTTGCCCACCGGACCGTAGACATCGAGCCGCGCCCCCGGCGGCTGCGCCGCGAGCCAGACCAGGCCGCGCTCTTCGGGCGCCAGTAATACCTCGACCACCCCGGCGTGCGGGTCGGCGCCGGCGGGAAAGAGCGTCCGCCGCAGGAGCGGATCGTCGCTATCGGGGGGCGCGCAGCGCGCCAGCAGGGCCTGCCCGGGGCGCACGGCGCGCGCCAGATCCGGGGCATGCCAGCGCGCCAGGGTCAGGGCGCCGAGTTCGCGCCGCTCGAGTACGACGGGTTCGTGGTATGGCATAGGCGGGCGCCGGCATGCGCCGGCCTGTACGCGGTGCGCCGTAACGGGCGCACCATGGATTGTAACATGCACACGTGATGTTCGCCCCGTAGAGACGCCCCGCCGGGCCATCTCCTCCCCCCGCCGGGCCGTCTCTGCCCCCCCGCCGGGCCGTCTCTGCCCCCCGCCGGGCCATCTCCTCCCCCCGCCAGGCCGTCGCTCCCCTTCTCAGGTGTAGGGTTTTCCGGCGCATCCTCGCGTCACATCCGCCATCTGGGGCATTGGGACGCCCAACTCCCCCTCTCTACCGTAGGTAGAGAGGGGGGCAGGGGGGGTGAGGACCGTAAGCGCATTGGAACGCCGAAAACCCCTTCTCGCTCGAAAAAACCTACACCTGAGAGCATCTCTCCTCCCGCCGGGCCGTCTCTACCGCCCGGTGGTGGTATACTCAGCCTGTTGCCGGCATGCGCACCCATTTTGGCGTTCGCCAGCACGTCTACGGCGCCCGCAGGCGCCGCGGCACAACGACAATCCGCAACCCGCAATCCACGATTGGGTTATGCCAGCCGAAATCATCGCCGAGGTCGCCCTGAGCGCCGGCGGAGGAGCGCCGCCGGTGCTCTCCTACCGCGTCCCGCCGCACCTCCAGGGCCTGGTGCGCCCCGGGCAACTGGTCTGGGCGCCGCTGCGCAACAGCCAGGTGCAGGGGGTGGTGCTGCGCCTGGCGGCGTCCGCCGCGCCCGTGGAGCGCCTGCGCGATCTGATCGGCCCGGCCGATCCCGAGGCGGTGATCACCGAGACCGGGCTGCGTCTGGCGACGTGGGTCGCCGCGACCTACCGCGCGCCGCTCTACGCAGTGTTGAGCCTGCTCTTGCCCCCCGGCACGGGCCAGAAGAGCGCGACCACCTGGCGCGCCACCCCTGCCGGGCTCAACGCCGACCTGCGCGCGCTCCCCGAACGCGAGCGAGCGATCCTGTACTACCTGCGCACCCGCGGCGAACTCGACGAAGCGGCGTTGCGCCAGGCGCTGCGCGGCAGCGACGCCGAGTTGCGCACCGCCTACGCCGCCCTGGCCGAGCGCGGCCTGATCGTCGCCGGCGCCGCCACAACGTCCCCCAGGGCGCGTCCCCGCATGGAGCGGCTGGTGCGGCTGGAGGCGCCTCCGGCGATGCTACCCGAGATCCTGGAGACCCTGCGGCGCGCGCCGCGCCAGCGCGCCGTGCTGGAATGGCTGGCCGCGCGCAACAGCGAAGGGCACGACGCAACGCCCCGCGCCCACCCCCTGGCGGAACTCTACGCCGCGACCGGGGCGAACGCCGCGCTGTTGCGCGCCCTGGAGCGGCGGGGCCTGGTGGTCCTCGAAACCCGCGAGGTGCAACGCGATCCGCTGAACGTCGCCGTGCCGCCCGACCAGCCTCCACCGCTGACCCCGGCGCAACGCGCCGCCTACGAGGCCATCGTCCAGGCCCTCGAAGCGGCCGCGCGCCGCGAGGAACCGGCCAGCGCGGAGCCTGCCGACGCGCCGGTTTTCCTCCTCCACGGCATTACCGGCAGCGGCAAGACCGAGATCTACCTGCGGGCGATCGCCCGCGCCCTGCGGCTGCGCCGCCAGGCCCTGGTGCTGGTCCCCGAGATCGCCCTGACGGCGCAACTGGTGCGCCGTTTCGCCGCCCGCTTCCCGGGCCAACTGGCCGTGCTCCACAGCGGCCTGGGCCTCGGCGAGCGGTACGACGCCTGGCGCCGTCTGCGTCGCGGCGAGGCGGCGGTGGCGATCGGCTCGCGCTCGGCGGTCTTCGCGCCGCTGGAACGCCTGGGGTTGGTGATCGTTGATGAGGAGCACGAACTCAGCTACAAGCACGAGGGCGGCCCCCGCTACCACGCCCGCGACACCGCGCTGCAACTCGCGGCCCTGAGCGGCGCGGTCAGCCTGCTGGGCAGCGCCACCCCGGCGGTGGAGAGCTACCAGGCCGCGCGGGAGGGCCGCTACCGCCTGCTGGAACTCCCCGAGCGCGTCGGTGGGGCCATTGGCGCCGACGGGCTGCCGCGCTCGCGGCCCCTGCCGCTGCCGCCGGTACGCATCGTGGATATGCGCGACGAACTCCAGCAGGGCAACTCCTCGATCTTTAGCCAGCCCTTGCAACGGGCCCTTGCCGCCACCCTGGCGCGGGGCGAGCAGACCATGCTCTTCCTCAACCGGCGCGGCGCGGCCTCCTTCGTCATGTGCCGCGATTGTGGCTATGTGGCGACCTGCAACGCCTGCTCCAGCCCGCTGACGGTGCACTACGAAGCCGGGGACACCGGCGACGGCCAGACGACGGTGCTGGTCTGCCACGCCTGTGGGGCGCGCGCCGCGCCGCCGGTGATCTGCCCCCGCTGCCTGAGCGCGCGCGTGCGCAGCTTCGGCATCGGCACCCAGCGCGTGGCCGAGGAGGTGCGGACGCTCTTTCCGTCCGCGCGGGTGCTGCGCTGGGATCGTGACAGCGCCAGCGGCAAGGGCGCCCACGAGCGGCTGCTCGACGCGCTGCTGCGCCACGAGGCCGACGTGATCGTCGGCACGCAGATGATCGCCAAGGGTCTCGATTTGCCCCTGGTCACCCTGGTTGGCGTCGTGGCCGCCGACACCGGCCTGCACCTGCCCGATTTTCGCAGCGGCGAACGGGCCTTTCAACTGCTCACCCAGGTGGCCGGGCGCGCCGGCAGGCGCTTCGAGGGCGCCCAGGTGCTCATTCAGACCTACAACCCCGAGCATTACGCCCTGCTCGCCGCCCAGGAGCATGACTACAAGCGCTTTTTTGCCCAGGAGATCGCCTTTCGCCGCGCCACGGGCTACCCGCCCTTCAGCCGGCTGGTGCGCCTGGTGCATGCCGCCGAGACCCCCCGCGCCGCGCAGCGCGAAGCCGAACGCCTGGCCGAACGGGCGCGCGCCCTGCTCCAGCGGCGTGACCTGGCCGGCTGGAGCCTGATCGGGCCCGCGCCTGCCTTCATCCAGCGCGCCCGCGGGCGCTGGCGCTGGCACCTCATCCTGCGCGCCGCGCCGCCCGCCGACGAACGCGCCATCAACGCCGCCCTCGATGCCCTCGAACCGCTCTATGGCTGGAGCGTGGATGTTGACCCGGTGCACGTGTTGTGATTGGGGGGTGCGCAGAGAAACCCGGTTCCCCCGTCTTCCAACCGGCGCCTTATCCGGCAGGGGCGTGGGGAAACCCGGTTTCCCCGTCTTCCAACCGGCGCCCTATCTGGCAGGGGCGCGGGGAAACCGCAGGGCTGATGCAAAGTCGGCGGCAAGCCGCTGCCCCGGCGTGAACACCTGTCCGGTACGATGCAGGCGCCAACCAATCATCCGTACCA
>DAOUDA010000051.1:0-41637 GCA_034431835.1 Chloroflexaceae bacterium
GGCGTAGGGGCGAAAGATTTTTCGCCCAAGTAGGGGCGTAGGGGCGAAAGATTTTTCGCCCAAGTAGGGGCGTAGGCGTAGGGGCGAAAGATTTTTCGCCCGTCCCGGAGCGAAAGATTTTTCGCCCAAACCCAGCGCCCGTAGGGGCGTAGGGGCGAAAGATTTTTTGCCCAAACCCGTAGGGGCGTAGGGCGTAGGGGCGAAAGATTTTTCGCCCGTCCCGGAGCGAAAGATTTTTCGCCCGTCCCGGAGCGAAAGATTTTTCGCCCGTCCCGGAGCGAAAGATTTTTCGCCCAAGCCCGGGCGCACGATGTTGCGCCGCAGCCCGATACGCGGGCCGTCAGGCCAGTTTGTGCTCGAAATCCACGAAGCGGTAACCGACGCCGCGCTCGGTGAGGATGTATTTGGGATTGGCGGGGTCCTCCTCGATCTTCTGGCGCAGATAGGTGATGTAGAGCCGCAGATAGTGGCTTTCCTCACGGTACTCCGGCCCCCAGACCCTGGTCAGCAGCATCTCATGGGTTTGCACGTAGCCCGCGTTCTGCACCAGGTGGTAGAGCAGACGGTACTCGGTCGGACGCAGGTTGACCCGCTTGCCATCCACCAGCACCTCGCGGCGGGCAAAATCAATGCTCAACCGGTCGTCCACCTTGACCAGGGTCTGCGGAACGGGGGGAGTGGCGTAGTGGCGCCGGAGCACGGCCTTGATGCGGCTCACCAGCTCGCGGTGGCTGAAGGGTTTGCCGATATAATCATCGGCGCCGAGTTCCAGGCCGCGCACCCGGTCCTCCTCCTCATCCTTGGCGGTGAGCATCAGTACCGGCACCTGCGAAAACTGGCGGATACGGCGCAGGGTCTCGAAGCCGTCCATCACCGGCATCATCACGTCGAGCAAGACGACATCGGGCATATCCTCGCGCACCCGTTCGAGGGCCTCGCGCCCGTTGGCTGCCGTGGCCACGCGCATGCCTTCCAGTTCGAGGTTGAGGCGCATGAAGTTCACCATGCGCGCTTCATCGTCAACCACGAGCACCAGTTTATCTTTTAGTTCCGACATAGACGCACCGTCCCCACGGTTGGTTTCGGCCCATCGAGATACCCTGATCGGGCCGGGCCGTGGAGGGGGCCGGGATCGGTAAGGGGTAGCGCATAGGCCGGTGAAAGGTTTGAGGCTAATTGTAGCACGGCAATTGCCCCGTTCACAAGGTATGGGGAAACCTGGTTTCCCCTTCGCCCCCGCCGGACAGGAAAGAGGGTCTGGGAGGACTTCACCCTCCCGGACCCTCCCATGCAACGAGGTTCTATGCAACTGGTCATTACGAACGTCTTACTCCTGATCATCGCCGGGGGCGTGGGCTATCTGCTGGGGCAGGGCCGGCCCCAGTGGTTCGGGCCGGAGTTCCGGCAGCGCCTGTTCATCGTGGGCTGGATCGTCGCCCTGCTGCTGGCGGGGGCCCTGCGCGCGGCGGCCCTGGTCTACGGGCCAGGGGCCATGTTCGCCGTGCTGAGCCTGCTGGGCGGGTTCGCCGCCGGCGTCTGGATGGCCGTGCGCCCGCGCGGGCCGCGGCGGCCCGGACGGCGGCGACCCTGATGCCATGTTGGATTTGGGATTTTGGATTGTGGATTGCGGTAGAGGGTCTTCTGGCGCGATCGGGGGATGCTGCGCCTGCGCGCCATGCACCAGGAACCGGCGTCTGTCACGGCGCGCCCGCGGGGGCCAGAACACCGGCAGTCGCGCCAGCAGCAGTACGATGAGGACCGCGCCCCACAGGGCCGGCTCCCGCCAGACCTTCGAGAGCCACAGGTAGTGCAGCACCGCCAGCGCCGCCGCGGCGTACACCAGGCGGTGGAGGCGGCGCCACCAGCGCCCCAGGCGCCGCATGGCCCCGCGGGTAGAGGTAAGCGCCAGGGGGAGCAGCAGGGCAAAGCTTGCCAATCCCGCCAGGATGTAACGCTTCTCGGCAATCGCCTGGCCGATCAACGCCGCGTCGAGCCGGTAATCGGCCACGGCGAAGACCAGCAGGTGCAGACAGACGTACAGAAAACTGTAGAGACCCAGGGGCTTTCGCAGGGCCACGGCCCACTTCCAGCCCAGCAGCCGGTTGAGCGGCGTGCAGGCCAGCGAAAGCATCAGCAGCGCCAGCGCCGCCTTGCCCGTGCGCAGGGTCGTATCCTGGATGGGGTTGGCCGACAGGCGCCCCGTGACCGCGTCGAAGACCAGCAGGGCGAGGGGCAACAGGGCCAGATGGACGGCCAGACGTGACCAGGCGCGCCACGGTTGTTGCTGATCGGCCACGCCTGGCTCCTATGGCCTTTCTTGAAACGGTTGCCCCGCAACGCTGGCGGCGCGCATGCGGCGAGCCACACGGCGCAGGGGCCTCAGCGGATCAAGCATGCCGGTGAGTGCGCTAGAAATTCGCCCGCAGGTCGAGACCGGCATAGAGCGCGGCAACCTGCTCGGCATAGCCGTTGAAGGGCAGGGTTGGGCGGCGCCCACCCTCACCGATACGCCGCTCGGTCGCCTGCGACCAGCGGGGGTGCGGCACATCGGGATTGACATTGGCGTAGAAGCCATACTCGTTGGGGGCAACCGTCATCCAGAGCGAACGGGGCATCTGCTCTACCAGGTCAATCCGCACGATGGCCTTGATGCTCTTGAAACCATACTTCCAGGGAACCACCAGGCGTAGCGGCGCGCCGTTTTGCGGCGTCAGCGAGCGGCCGTAGAGCCCCGTCGCCAGCAGCGTCAGGTCGTGCATGGCCTCGTCGAGGCGCAACCCCTCGACATAGGGCCAGGGGTAGAAGCGGTCGCGCTGGCCGGGCATCTCCTCCGGGCGCAGCAGCGTCTCGAAGCGCACGTAGCGCGCCGTGGCCAGCGGCTCCACCTCGGCGAGGAGCCGCCGCAGCGGAAACCCCAGCCAGGGGATGACCATGGACCAGCCCTCGACGCAGCGCAGGCGATAGATGCGCTCCTCCTGCTCGAAGCGCAGCAGATCCTCCAGCGCAAAGACGCGCGGACGGCGCGCCAGGCCGCCGACGGCCACCTCCCAGGGAGAGACGCGAAAGTCGCGGGCCAGCCGCGCCACCCGTTGCTTGTCGGTGGTGAACTCGTAGTAGTTGTTGTACGTGGTGATCTGCTCAAAGCTATTCAGCCGATCGCCGAGTTCGTCGGTGCGCGGATCGGCGGGGGCGGCCTGCGGCGTGCCGGGGGTTGCGCCGCAGGCCCCCAGGGCCAGCGCGGCGCCCAGCGCCCCGGCGGCGGCGATGAAGCGCCGGCGCGAGAGGTACACGTGCTCGGGAGTAATCTCCGATGAGGGAATGCCTCGCATCTGCCAATCCTACAACACACCCACATTTGAATTATCGCCGATCACCAGGCGATAGGCCCTGGGCTTGAGCGGGCTGCGGCTGACCTCGACATTGCGGCCGATCAGGCTATCCTCGATACGATGGGGGATGCCACGGATGCTGCAATGCTCCATCACGATACTGTGCTCGATCTCGCTATCCTCAATCAAACAGTTGTGATAGATTGACGTAAAAGGACCGACGTAAGAATTGAGGATGCGCGTCTTCTCGCCAATGATCGCCGGGCCGCGGATGGTTGAATTGATCACCTCGGCCCCGTTTTCGATGATCACCTTGCCAATCAACTGCGAATCACGATCCACGTAGCCCTGTACGACTGGCTGCAACTCCTCGAGCACCAGGCGATTGGCCTCCAGGAGATCATCTTTCTTTCCGGTATCGATCCACCACCCCTCGTGCACATAGGGATAGACGCTGTAGCCGGCGGTCACGAGCCACTGAATCGCATCGGTAATCTCCAGTTCGCCGCGGGCGGATGGCCGGATGGCGTTGACCGCCTCGAAGATATGGTGGTCGAACATATAGATGCCCACCAGGGCCAGGTCGCTCCGCGGTTCGCGCGGCTTTTCGACCAGGCGCACAATGCGGCCATCCTCTTCAAGCTCGGCGACGCCGAAGGAACGGGGATCATCAACCTTTTTGAGCACAATCTGGGCATTGTAGGCGCTCCGGCCAAACCCCTCGATCAACGGACTGATGCCGCCCTGGATACAGTTATCGCCGAGGAACATCACGAAGCGGTCATCGCCGATAAAATGCTGGCTGATCTTGACCGCGTGGGCCAGGCCCAGGGGCGCTTCCTGGGGAATGTAGGTCACCTTCATCCCCCAACGCTTGCCATTGCCCACCGCCGCGCGGATCTCATCGCCGGTGTCGCCAATGACGATCCCGACCTCGGTTATGCCCGCATCGCGGATGGCCTCAATCACACGGAAGAGCACCGGCTTATTCGCGACCGGCACCAGTTGTTTGGCGCTCGTATAGGTGATCGGGCGGAGGCGCGTACCCTTCCCACCGCTCAGCACAAGACCTTTCATGCATGTCCTCTTGAATGACCTGAGTGGTGCGTCCGGCAAGTTCCGTGTCACCCTGAGCGCAGCGAAGGGTCCCGACCGAGATGCTTCGCTGCGCTCAGCACGACACATGCCTGCCAGATGAACCACGAGGCTATGGTTCACGCCGACGTTTCCGTCTGGCTGGCGGAGAGGCGCAACCTCCCCGCCAACCCTGTTCCGCTCACGGCAGCGCGCGCCCGGTCGAAACGCGGACGTGTCTGCCGCCGCGGCGGAACCAGTGGAGTGCGGAGGGCGGCGCCCTCCGCGCCTCCCCCGAAAGATTACCGCTGCCGTAGGGATTGTACCCGATCTGTGCAACCGCGTGGAGACGGAGAGCCTCCATGGTGCAAAGCAAAGCGCCGGAGAGGTTGCCAGGCAACCTCTCCGGCGCTTCTGGAGCAGGCGAAGCCCTGGCGGCTGCGCCAATGCTTCGGCCCTGGACTTAGCGATACGGACGGACCGCGCCAACGAAGGTATTCTGCCAGTAACTGCTCCAGATGCTCGACACCTGCACCCCATAGCGGGGGGTCATGGCGTGGACCATCTGCCCGCCGCCGATATAGATTGCCACGTGGGAAATGCCCCGCCGTCCGGCGGTGCCGGCGAAGAACATCAGGTCGCCAGGGGCGAGATTGCCCATGCCACCGATGATGGCGCCGTAGCGGGAGCTATACTGCGCCGCGGCATTGTGGGGCAGACTGACGCCGAACTGCCGGTAGACGTAACTGGTCAGACCGCTGCAATCGAAGCCGCGGCTCGGGCTGCTGCCGCCCCACACGTAGCGCGAGCCGACGAACTGCACGGCGAAACTGGCCACATCGCCGCTGGCAGGAATGTTGACCGCCGCCGCGCCACGGCCGGCGCCACCGCCGCCGCCCGGCGCGGCCGGGCGCACGCGAACCGGCAGGGCCGGGATATCGTTGGTGATGGGCACGCGCCGCGCGGCCATCGGTGAAACCCGGAGCAGATCGGAGAAGATCCACGCCTTCGTGCCATCGGGCAACTGGACGCGGTACCAATCCTTGTGGCGGGCAAGCAGGCTCACGCTGGCGCCGGCCTTGAGCGACGTGATCCGATCATAGGCCGACCCGGGCCCCTTGCGCACATTGACGTTATTCTCAAGCACCGCACCGACCAGCGGCGGATTAGGATCGGGGATCGACGTTGCCACGGGCACCCGTTCGACCACGCCCTCGACGATGTTGAGGAAATCCGAGGTCACCCAGCCGTACAACTGGCCGTATTCCACCAGAAACCAGCCCTCGTAGCGCTCGATGAGCGTCAGTTCCTGACCAGAGCGCATCTTAGCCATGCTCACATAATTGGTGCCCGGGCCATCGCGCAGATTGACGTTCTCTTCGCGCACCACACCGATCTTGGGCGGCGGCGGCGGTGGAATCATCTCGGCGGGAACCTGATTGAGGGCATACACCACCGCCTCGGGGATATCCACCAGTTCGGCGGCCACCCAGTACACCGTCGGGTCGTCGTCGCGCCGCACCTGCAGCCACTCCTCGAAGCGCCCGATCACCTCGACGCCATCGCCGCCGTTGACGCGCGCGACCTCGTCGTAGGCCAGGCCGGGACCATTGCGCAGCCGCACCACGTCGCCGCTGATCATCGCCTGCACCGTCAATGGCGCCAGCACGGCGCTCCGCGACGACGACGCGAGGGTGAGCGGCGGCGGCAGGGTGTCATCGTCGGGCAACGGGGGATCGCCGACCATGCGCTCCGCGCCAGCATCGAGCGCGATGGGACCCACGCCGATCGGCGCCTCGACCAGTTCTACCGGTTTCGGAGCGGGCGATGCCACGGGACGCAGCGGCAACTGGCTCAACACCAAGGCCAGTGGCACCATAAGGGCAATGATCAGGTGAATGAAGAAGCGGGCGGGCAGGCGGGAGAACCAGGCGTCGGGAGCGAAGAGCGTAGTGGCGAGGTATGCGCGGAATGCGGCGAGTGAGCGGCGTTGGTGCCGGTAGCGCTGGCGATGCTCTGAAACGCGCTGCTGTAGACGCTCGACATCGCTACGCAGGGGCATAGGAGACGGGTTTCGGTTTAGCTCAGTCATGGAGCAATGTACCTCACTTGGGTCCCTGTGGCGCGCTCATAGGTTATCGACAACCCTGACACGCTCCTGGTGAATACGCGACCACAATGACTGTCAAGCCGGGATGGCGGGAGTGTACCACGAATTGGCAATATCCGCAAGCGTCATCACTTTGTCAGGCAAGTCTCAGCGCCGCATCGCGTAAGTGGTCAGGGCTGATAAAGTAAAAAGAGTTTAATGGAATTCGGCAGATCTGTCAATAACCCCTGAGAACAGGGCTTCTGGAAGCCTTAAACCGCGGTCGGCCAACACCGAACTGTAATTGTTATCCCTGGCAATTGTAAAGAATAATCTGCCGTGGAGGGGCCAGAGCGCGGGAGGGACACTGGTCGCGCCGAGCGCACGGGCAAGGGTTGGCGAGCAACCTGACAGCCGGCTGAAGCGGAGTAGCGGCGTCTGATAACCCTTGTCAGGGTTGCGTTTCCCGCGCATGACGCGGGCCAGCATGGACCAGTCGAAAAAAGGACCAAGGTACTGTACGTTCTTGCAGCGAACCCAGGTCTTAGCGCTGGATCAGCGCATAGCGCCAGTACTGCCCGCTGGCCCGCAGCAGTGCCACGGGCCCGGGTGCAACCCCGCGAGGCGGGGCGCCATAGGCGCTCAAGCCATTGTCGCCCACGAGCTTGAGCCAGAGCACCATCTCGGCAGGCTCGGCAACGATCAAGGCGCTGGCGGCCCCGGCGCTCCGGGCCGAGCGCGCGACCTCCTGCAACGCGGCCACCGGCGCCTCAGCCGGCGTGGCCGCCTGCACCGTCCCCGTGGGCGCGCCGCGCTCGAGCAGCGCCACGCGCATCGCCTCGCTGCCCGCTCCGACGATGACCACGCCCGGCGCATAGCGGCGCCGGTAGACCTCGAAGGCGTGGTCGATCAGCGCCGGCGATGGGAGCGCCGGCGCGACGATCAACAACATGTCGGCGCTGCGCGCCTCATCGCGCCGGGCCTGCAAGCCGGCGGCCACCGCGCCTACCAGCAGGGCGATCAGCGCCATCACCAGCAGCACACTCAACGCATAACCCGCCTGCCGGCCCGCGCGGCGCCAGCGCGCCGATCCTCGCGCCGGCGCAACCGCTTCGACCTCGACGCTTTGCTCGTGAGCCATGTGCTTCGCTCCCCACCGGGCGCACAGCGCCGCAGTGCTTGCGGGCGGGTTGCACCCTCCTACACCCCCGCGCCGCGCGATGACGAGATGAAAAGGTGTTTTCCTGGGAGGACTTCGCCCTCCTGAACCGTATGTCTCCTGGCATTTCCGCCCCCCTCCCAGCCTCCCTTCTCAGGTGTAGGGGTTTCCAGCGCGTCCTCGCGTCGCATTCGCCATCCGGGGCATTGGAACGCCCAACTCCCTCCTGTCCACCCACGGTGGAGAGAGGGGGGCAGGGGGGTGAGGACCGCAAGCGCATTGGAATGCCGAAAACCCCTTCGCGCTCGAAAAACCCTACACCTGAGAGCCCAGCCCCCCCGTTGGGAGTAGGCGCCGGGCGCCCTCCCCCGCTGGGGGCGGGTTGGGAGGAGTGGGGGGGGATAGCGAAACACTCTGGTTACAGACTACCTGGCCCGGTTTCACGTCGGCGGGCCTCTCCATCCGGGTGGCTTGCGACTACCTGGCCGGCTGTTACACGAATTACTTGTCGTGATATTATTTTCGTACATGTACCCCTAAGAGGCGTCGTCGCCAGTATACAAGGAGTTGCCTGGTATGGAGTTGGCCGAGACATTGGGCATCTTGCAGCGGAACCTCTTCTCGCCGTTGACCCTGGCCTTCGTGCTGGGGATGATTGCCACCCTGGTCAAAAGTGACATCGAGTTCCCCGAGCAAGCCTACAAGTTCATCGCCTTCTACCTGATGTTCGCGATTGGCCTGAACGGCGGCGTCGAACTGGCAGGGACAACCTTCCAGACCTTTGCCTGGCCGGCGCTGGCAACTATTTTCCTGGCCATCCTGCTGCCAACTGCGTGCTATTTTATCCTGAGAACGGTCTTCCGCTTCGACGTAGCCAACGCCGCTGGCGTCGCCGCGCTCTACGGGTCGGTATCTTCGGTCACCTTCGCGGCAGGGATTGGCGTCGTCGAAACAGCCAGCATCGGCTACGAGGGCTTCATCCCCACCCTGGCGGCGCTGGCGGAGTGGGGCATCATCGTGGCGCTCTTCTGGGGCCGCCTGGGGCTGAAAAGGCCGAATGACGCCATCGGCAAGGTCGTTCAGGAGACCCTGACCGGGCGCAGCGTGATCCTGCTGATGGGCGGGTTGCTGATCGGCATGATCATCGGTGAACAGGGCTTCGCGCGCATCGCGGTGGTCTTCAGCCAGGGGCCCGAGGGGTTGTTCCGCGGGGTGCTGGTGCTGTTCCTGATTGAAATGGGCATGGTTGCCGCGCGGCAGTTGCGCGAGTTCGCCAAGGTTGGCCCGCGGATGCTGGTCTTTGGCACGGTTATGCCGGTGGTTATGGGCATGCTTGGCGCGACCCTCGGCGCCCTATCCGGCCTGTCGCTGGGTGGCGCGTTTATCCTGGCCGCGATCGCCGGCAGCGCCTCGTACATCGACGCGCCCGCCGCGGTGCGCGCAACCTTCCCCCAGGCCAATCCGAGCATCTACCTGACCTCGTCGTTGGGGATCACCCTGCCGTTCAATCTGCTCATCGGTCTGCCGCTGCTCTATGCCTATACCCGGTGGTTTTGCTACAGTGTGGCTGGATGCGCGGTGTTGCCCGCCGGAGGGTGAGTACTCTGTAAACTAAAGTCGTTCCCTGAACCCCCACCCCCTCCCCAACCCTCCCCCGCTGGGGGAGGGCGTCCGGCGCCTCCCCCCGTTGGGGGGAGGTTGGGAGGGGGGCGGAAAGGCAAGGAAACTTCATTCACAGACTGGTGAGTGACCCCCACGGCGGGTGGCTATGGGGAAACCGGGGTTCCCCTATGGCCACCCGCCGCGGGGGCCGCCCCGACGCACACCAGACGAACATCAAGAAAGGAAAACACTATGAAGACAACCACCATCAGCCTGGTAACGATCATCGCCGAGGGCGTGCTGCGCGAGCGACTGCTGGAGGATCTGCAACGCCTCGGGGCCCGCGGCTGGACGATCGGCGAGGTGCAGGGACACGGCATCCGAGGGATCAGTGAATACTTCTGGGCCGGCTCGCAGGTGCGCATTGAAACCCTGGTCAGCCCCGCCGTCGGCGAGAAGATCCTGGCCCATCTCCAGGAGCACTATTTCACCGACTACTCCGTGACCGCCTTCGTCCACGATGTGCGCGTGGTACGGGCGGAGCGGTACGTGTGAATGATGGGGCAACCGGGGTCCCTTACGGCGCGAACGTCGTTTCGGTCGTCCGGGGGGCGCATCGCCGACAGGATCACGTTCGCACCGGCGCCGGGTAAAACGTTCGGTCGCATCCGGGATGCCCCGCCGTTCCCCCGGAAATCTCAGAAGTCCTGTTATACTGGATTCAGGGCTGAATAGTCTGTGAACAAAGTCTTTCGCTAAATCCCCGCCCCCTCCCCAACCCTCCCCCGCTGGGGGAGGGAGCCGGGCGCCTCCCCCCAACGGGGGGAGGTTGCGATGGGGGCGGAGTTGCCAGGAGACTTATTCTACAGACTACTGAGAGCGAATCACGAGAAGTCCCGGAGGGAACGTGTCAAAGACTATCCTGATCGTTGGGGCCGGACCGGGCGGGATGGCCACGGCGATGCGTCTGGCGGCCGCGGGCTACCAGGTGGCGATCTACGAGGCGGCCGACCGGGTTGGCGGGCGCATGCGCGGTTTTGAACTCGGCGCCTACGCCTTCGACACCGGGCCAACCATCCTGCAGGTGCCGCGCGTCTACGAAGAGCTTTTCGGCGCTTGCGGCCTGAACGTGTACGATTACATCAAGTTGATCCGTCTGGAGCCGAATACCCGTATCGCCTTCTGGGACGGCACGCACCTCGACCTGACCTCGAATATCCCGGCCTTCAAGGAGCAACTGGCCCGCTTCGGGCCGGACCTGCCGGCGGCCTTTGAACGCTGGTACATCGAGCACCTGCGCAAGGACAAGGTGGGCTACGGGCCCTACCTGGGCACGCCGGTGCGCCCGCCCCTGGGCTACCTGAGGCCCGACGAGGTGGCCGCGGCCCTGCCCTTCCGCCCCTGGGAGAGCCTTTACGACCATTTCAAGCGCTTCTTCCCCGACGAACGGCTGGTCTACGCCCTGGCCTACCAGGCCAAATACCTGGGTATGCACCCCACCGCCTGCTCGAGCGTATTCAGCCTGGTCACCTTCCTGGAGTTCCACTACGGCATCTGGCATCCCGAGGGCGGCTTCCGCGCCCTGGCCCGCGCGCTGGCCCGCGCCGCCGAGGACCTGGGCGTGGAAATCCACCTGCGGCGCCCGGTGCGCCAGGTGATCGTCGAGAACGGGCGCGCCCGCGGCCTGCTGATGGCCGATGGGGAGCGGATCATGGGCGACGCGGTGGTGATCAACGCCGACTTTGGCCACGCCCTGCAGACGCTCCTGCCCGCCGACGCCCGCGGCCCCTACACCGACCGCTGGCTGAACCGCAAGGAGTTCTCCTGCTCGACGTTCATGCTCTACCTGGGCGTCAACCGGCGCTGGGAGCACCTGCCGCACCACCAGTTGTACCTCTCCGAGCACATTCGCCGCACCGACCCGCTGTGGGCCAGAAGCGCCGTACTCGATGAAGAGGACCCTTCATTTTACGTCTGCAATCCAACGATTGTTGACCCGGCGAACGCCCCGGAGGGGCACAGCACACTCTTCGTGCTGGCGCCGGTGCCCAACCTGCGCCACCCGGTGGATTGGGCGGCGAAGGCCCGGCCGTACCGCGATCTGATCCTGCGGCAGATGGCCAGACTGGGCTTTGAGGACGTGGAGCGCCACATCGTGGTCGAGCGCCACTACACCGCCGAGACCTGGCGCGATGAGCACCGCACCTACCTGGGCGCGGTGTTCAACCTCATCCATAGCTGGCAGCAACTCGGCCCGTTGCGCCCGCACATCCGCCACCGGGGCGCCCGCAACCTGTACTGGATCGGCGGCGCGGTGCACCCCGGCAGCGGGTTGATGACCATCCTGGAGGCGGCGAAGAGCGCCGTGCATTTCATCGGCGAAGATCTGCCCGTCACCGCCTCGCTGGTGAGCAGCCGGTAGCGGGCCAGGGCTGATGCAACGGCGAGCGCCGCTGGCCCTCACCCGCAGGGAGAGATACCGGCGCGCCCTACTCCGCCAGCACCCTGCGCGCCCGCCCGGCGGCCCACAGCCCGGCCGCCAGGGCGCCGGCGCCCAGCGCCAGCGGCGCCCAACTGCGCCGTCGCGTGTCACCGAGCACGACCCTCGCGGTGTTGTAGCCGCTGGCGCCGAAGACGCCCCCACCGGGGTGGGTGCTGGCCCCGGTGAGGTACAGCCCCTTGATCGGCGTGCGGTAACTCGCCAACTCCGGTAGCGGGCGGAAGAAGAACATCTGGTCGAAACTCATCTCCACATGCATCACGTTGCCCTTGAGCAGGCCGATGCGGCGTTCCAGGTCAAGCGGTGATTGGATGAAGCGATCGATGATCTTGCCGCGCATGTTGGGGGCGTAGCGGTAGAGCACTTCCAGAATGCTGTCGGCCACCTCCTCGCGCACGTCGTCCCAGTGCCGTCCGCCACTGAGTTCGTAGGGGAAGTACTGCGCCCACAGGAAGACGGTGTGCTTGCCGGGGGGAGCGACGACCGGATCGATCGCCGAGAAGGTCATCGCTATCACCGCCGGGTCCTTCGACGGTTCGCCCCGCAGGTAGTCCTCGTAGGCCCGGCGCACGTAATCCATGCTCGGGCTGAGAAGTTGGAGACCGTGGTGACTCTCGTGGGGTTTGCCGCCACTGGGGGCGCCGGGGTAGTCGGGGAGTTCTTCGGCGGCGCAACGCACGGTCATGCCGAAGCCGTTGCCGACCCGCACCTTCTGCAGCCGCTCCACCAGGCGTGACGGCAGGTGCGCGGGACCAACGAGCCGCAGCAGGGTGGTGAGTACATGGGCGTTCGACACCACCACCGGCGCGGAGTAACGCTGGCCATCCTCGGTTTCGATGCCCTGCACCCGGCCCGACTGGACCAGAATGCGGCGCACCGGCGTGTCTACCGCCACGTTGCCGCCGAAGCTGATCAAGGCGCGGGCCATGGCCTGGGTGAGCATGCCACTGCCGCCTTTGGGATGCGCTGCGCCGCTGTAGTGCAGCATGGCGTGCCAGCCGAAGAAATCGCCCGCGCCGATCTCGTCCGGCGGCGGCCCGCTCTGGGCGGCCAGCCAGGTCATCGCGGCGCGCATCGCCTCGCTCTCGAACGTTTCACTGATCAACTGGGCATAACTGGTGAACAGGCGGCGGGTGACTTCCAGCGGCTGGCGTTCGCCGGCGGGCAGGCGGGGCACCGCGGCGGCCACGCTGCCGAACAGCCGCGCCACCGAGGGCGGATTGAGGAAGACATCAAACACCGCCTCGTTCAGCGGCGTCCAGTAGGCGAGGAAGCGGCGATAGGCCTCGGCGTCCCGCGGGCTGACGCGGGCGATGCTTTCGACCGTGCGCTCGGTATCCTTGTAAAAACTGATCGCCCCGCTGCCGTCGGGCAGCGGGTAGAAGGCGAAGGGGTCCATCGGAATATACTCAAGGCCGTGCCGCTCCAACTCCAGATCGCGCAGGATAGGGGTGAGATGGACCATAATATGGGCCGAGGAGCCCACGTCGATCTTGTAGCCGGGAATGACCTCTTCGGTACACACGGCCCCACCGACGATCGGGCGGCGCTCGGCGACCAGCACCCGCAACCCGGCCTTCGCCAGGTATCCGGCACAGGTAAGGCCGTTGTGCCCGCCACCGACCACGATCACGTCGTAGTCCGTTTTGTGAGCCATAGCCGTCGCTTTCTATCCGAGCCGGGAACCACCACCTCTCCAGTATACGCCAGATCGCGGCGGAAGGAATGAACAATGCCGGGGCGGACCACGTAAGGGTCCGCCTCCGGCAGCAGATCTGTGGCGGCTATGTCGCCTTTGCCGCTTCCCTCCAGGCGCGCCGCCTCGCCCGCTTATCGCCTCGTGGCATCCTGGCGGACGAGCGGTATAAAGACCTGCGGACGCGTCGCGGGCGCGAGGGGCGGGGTGGCGGTGGGCGCCGGTGCGGAAGGCGCGGGGGGCGGGGTGGCGGTGGGCGCTGGCGCAGCGACGCCCGTACAACGCAGGTCGTAGCGTGCCGGACTGCCTGGCGCGGGGAAGTTGATCCAGAGAATGGCGCGTTGTTCGCCTGCTGTGCCGGGGTTGCAGCTGATGGTCAGGGTCGCCGCGGGCTGATCTTCGTTCAGAACCGGACCAGCGGGTGTCACGCTGAACGCGCCGGGATGCTCGCCAGCGAGGCTGATGCTGAGCGGCAGGGCGCCGATGCCTTCCATGGCCGCCTGGAGCAGCGCATGCGCCGGCTGGCCAACCGTCGTGCTCCCCAGGTCGAGCATCGCGCCCGGCGCCGGGGTGGAGGTGTACCGCACCAGGGGCAGGCGCCACAGTTCCGCGCCGTGGACGCCATCGTCGGCGCGGAAGAACAGTTGCCCGTTGAAGGCGATCATGGCTGCCGGTTCGGCGCCAGCCGCGCCCGGGCGGATGTCCCCGACCATCGCCGTCCCGGCCTCGGTTCCGTCGCTGATCCACAGTTCCGCGCCGTGCGCGCCATCATCGGCGCTA
Organism: Chloroflexaceae bacterium; assembly: GCA_034431835.1. Classification (GTDB taxonomy): domain Bacteria; phylum Chloroflexota; class Chloroflexia; order Chloroflexales; family Chloroflexaceae; genus JACAEO01. Next base: position 14,230 of record DAOUDA010000051.1, read on the forward strand.
AAGAAGAGCCGCCCGTGGGCCGGCGTGAGGTTGCGGGGCATCGCGCCCGGCGCCCCCACGCGCAGATCGCGCACCAGCCGCGTTCCCGCCGCCGTGCCGTCGCTGGTCCAGAGTTCGTGCCCGTGGACGCCGTCATCGCCGACGAAGAAGAGCGCGTCGCCAGCGACGGCAATAGAAATGGCAGGATCCCACAGACCAACAAAGTCGTCGGGGCCGGCGCGCATGTCCCGAACCAGGAAGGTTCCTTCTGCGGTTCCATCGCTGATCCACAACTCTTTGCCGTGAACGCCGTCGCTGGCGAAGAAGGCGAGGCGCTCGCGGAAAGCGATCAGCCCGCCCGGCCAGGAATGCGAGCCGGGATGAATGTCCCTGACCAGGCGGGTGCCCTCTTCTGTCCCGTCGCTGATCCAGGGCTCGATGTGGTATTCCGAGCGGTTAGCGGCAAAGAACAGCCGGTTGTTCGCCACGGTCAGTTGGCTGGGATATGACCACACATAGCCGGGCATCACGTCCTTGACCAGAAAGGTGCCCTGCGCGGTCCCGTCGCTGGTCCAGAGTTCCTTGCCATGGGGCGGGTCAACGCCGAAAAAGAAGACCCGGCCATTGTAGGCCTTCAGATGGGAGGGATCCGTCGGATACGCGGAGGGCGCATCATTGACGGGCCTGGTGCCCTGCTCGGTTCCGTCGCTGATCCAGAGGACATTATGTGCAAAGACGCCATGCCCATTCGTGTTTATAGCAACAAAGTAGAGCCGGTCGCCGACGACCGTCAGCCAGGGTTCCGTCGGCAGCCCGAATCCTCCGGCGCCCGGCCAGATATCCTTCAGCAGCGCGGTGCCGGCTTCCGTCCCGTCGCTGATCCACAGTTCGCAGCCGTGGGTTCCGTCATCGGCGATGAAGACCAGGCGCTGGTTGAAGGCGGTCAGCCAGGCCGGCGCCGAACCTTCGGCCCCCGGACGAATGTCGCGAACCATGGCGGTTCCCTCGGAGGTTCCGTCGCTGATCCACAGTTCGCGGCCATGGGTCCCGTCATCGGCGACAAAGAAGAAATGCTGACCGATAACGGTCAGCATTTCGGGCGCGGAACCGCCAGCGCCGGCGCGCAGGTCTTTGACCATGGCCGGTTCGCCGCTCAGGGGCGCGGCGCGCAGGGGCGGCGCCGGCAGGGGCGTGAGGGTGAGGCAGAGCGCCAGGAGGATCAACAGGGTCAACGGGCGGTAAGGCAGGCCGCGGGGTCAGGTGATGGATGGAATGGTGAGACGCACGGTGAAGACTCCTTCCAGAGGCCACGCGCAACCGCGGCAGGAATGGGCCTGCACGTGGGCGCAGGATCGCCGAAATGGTGGAACGATACGGGCATGAACAGGCGATGATAGGAAGGAAACGAACGTGTTGCGGCACAGCTTCTAACGATGCAAGTCTGATGTGCCAGACCGCTGTTACTACAGTATTACCATAGCTCCAGAGCGCCTGCGCGAAACCGATTACGTGAAGCTATTCGCGATCTGCAGCACGTGCCGTATACCCTGGACCGAGGCTTGCCGCTCACCTGTAACCGCCCGGACGGAATGGCGCAGATGCCTGGCATCATCTCCACACGCACGTTGCGTCTGCGCGCCCTTGCGTCAACCTTCCGAGAAATGCCCTACTCGCCCTGCCTCATCCCCAGCAACCAGCGCAGCGCCGCATACGTCGCCCCATTGGGAAGCAGCGGCAGCAGGTGGGCGGCAAGCAGGGCCAGGCGGGGCAGGGGCGCCAGCCGTGGCGCTACCAGGGCGATGGGTATACTCAGCAACAGGACCAGGTGGGCCATGCCCGGACCATCGCCGGCCTGCCCGCCACGGGCCAGCCGCGCCAGGGTGAACGCCGTGCCCGCGGCGAGCGCCACGACCCCGCCGGCGCCTTTACCGGATCGCGTGGCAACGTACCACAGCGGCAAGGCCAGCAACGCCGCCTGCAAGGTCACAGTGTGGACCAGCAGCGGCCACGAGAGGCGCAGCCGCCCCGCTTCCATCCGCGCGCCGAGGAACAGCGCCGTGGTGCGCGCGCCCCGCGCGGCGTCGTTTTCGAGATCGCGCAGGGCCCCGTGAACGCCGTTCACCATCAGGATCAGCAGCACCTCGTAGACCATGAGCAGGCGCGTCAACGCGGTTGGCGCCCGGCCCGTCGCCAGGGCCCCGTAGCGCAGCAGCGCGGCCCACCCCAGGGCCTGTACCAGGTCGGTGAAGGGCGGGAAGGGGCATGCCTTGCCCCAGCGGTTGTAGATCGCCAGCGCGCCAAATGCCGCTGCCAGGCTCATGCTAGCATCAGCACGCGCCGGGCTACGGGCGTCGGCGGCGACCAGCCGGGCGTGTAGCGCGAAGGCCAGCGGCACGCAACTCAGGGCCAGGCCCAGGGCAAGTTCCGGTTTCACCGCGCCGCGCACCAGCGGGTAGTGCCGCCGGCGGGGCTGGGTGCGGTCGAGGTCAAGGTCGCAGACGTCGTTGTGCAGGTAGGCGAAGAGGTGAAAGGCGGTTGCCACCGCCAGCAAGCCAGTGGCGCGTCGCGGGGCCAGATGCGCCGCCACGCTGCCCGCGCCCAGCAGGGGGAGCGCCGCGGTCGCGCCGAGGGCCGAGAAGCGGCTGAAGTGGTAGAGATCCCAGAGCAGCGCCTTGATGCTCATCAGGCATCCCGCGTCCACTCGCTCAGGCGGAAGCCCGCCTCGCGCAGCATGCGGAAGACCGTGGCGGTGTACACGGCGACGAACTCGTTGGGCGTGCGGGAGCGGGTCAGCATTTCCATGGCGGCCATGGCCATCTGGCGGCGCATTTTAGGGTAGTAGACGCAGGAATGCACCACCTGGTTGTAGAGGCCCAGCCAGTAGATGTAGCGCCGCACCAGTTCAGTGTCGCCAGCGGCGGCCACGCGGCGCTGCAGGGCGTCGCTGAGGCCGCGCCGGGCCATGAACACATCCACCGCGTCGCGGTGCTGCATACGGATGGTCGCCAGGGTGGGGGTCAGGGCCGCCGGCAGGTCGTCGCGCATCGCCGCCACCACATCGCCAAGGAGCCGCAGGACCGGATCGGGGTAGTAGAAGCCTACCGCGGCCAGGCCGGCGACCACCCGTTCGACCTGGCGCCGATCGTCGCGCAGCAGGCCGTCCTGGAGGAGCAGTTCGATCAGGGGCATGGTCTGGCCGAGTTTGCCGTAGGCCAGCCCCAGGGGCAGAAGCAGGATGTCGAACTGCTGCAGCAGGCTCGGTGTCGCGCCGTAGATCAGGTCGGGGTTGGCGCCGAAAAGCCCCTCGGTCAACTCCTCGACCAGGGGCGTCCACTCGTGGGGCGTATGCGGCAACAGCACGCTGAAGGAGAGCAGCAGCCAGAGCCGGCCCGGCGGCGGCAGGCGCTCGAAAAGCGCCCGCACCACGGGGGCGGCGCCGGCGATGTCGGCGAAGGCGTGAATGGCGATCTGGGCCGTGCCCACGAGGTTGAAGAGCACATTGTCTTCGCGCAGCAGGGTCTCCAGGTCGGCGATATAGGCACGCAGTGGCTTCGCCGGGTCGAACAGCGGCGCGACGCGCATCAGGATGGCGCGCTCGGCGTGCGGCACCTCGAAGAAACGCTCCACCGGCACGATTTCGGCCAGCAGCATGGTGTCGAGAATGGGGCGCGAGAAGGCGCTGGCCACCGCCTGAAAGATCAGGTCCTCGATGGTTTTGCCGAATACGCCGGTGTTGAGAATGTCGAGGTGGAGCCGCTGGCGGGCCAGTTCGTAGTACAGTTCCACCGTTGTATCACGGACGTCCGGGCGTTCGGGGTGGTTGATGTAGATGACCACCGAGAGTTCAAAGAAGAACTCCAGGATGTTGCGCAGGTCGCGCAGGGCCGACGGGCCAACCCGCGCCACGAGGTCGCGGAGCAGGCCGTAGGTGAAGTCGGGATCGGAGCGCCAGATGAGGTAAAGCACGTCGCGGGCGACCCGCCGCAGGGCCGGAGCGCCACGGGCGGCGGCCCAGAGGAACAGGTCGCGGGCGGGCGGGCCAATGTAGTAGGCAGCCTTGAGCGCGGTCCGGCGCGTTTCGTCGGTGTCTTGCTGGCAGAGCGACTTGAGCAACTCGGCGCCGGCCTGCGCATCCTCGGCGTACAACTCAACGAGGGTCTGGGCGGCAAGTTCGCGCAGTTCGATGTCGGGCGCGCTGGCCAGGGTGGTGAAGGCGGCAGGCTGCCGGGCGACCAGCAGGGCGATGCGGGCCACGTCGAAGGCCAGGGGAAACTCGCGCGCACGGGCCATCAGGCCGGTGATGGCGCCAACGAGACCTTCGCCGCCAGCCGCGCCCCCCAGGAGGCGGCGGGCGAGCGCGTAGGCGCCGAGTTCGTTGTAGGCGAAGCTCACCATTTCGCCAGCGAAGGGGTTGCCCCGCTGCTCCGCGAGCACGCCGTTGTCGAGCAGGCGGCAGTAGGCGGTATCGGGATCCTCGCGCAGCAGTTCTTCGCGCAGGTGCTCGTTGCGGGCCAGATCGCGCAAGGGCACGCTGATCGCTCCCCGGCGGAGCATCTCGCCGGCCAGTTCGTCAATGAACAGATGCTCGCGGCGCTGGCGCACCCGTTCCTCGTAGTAGCGGCGGAAGAGGCCCAGCCCTGGCCCGCGCGCCGCCAGTTCGACCGGGCCATCGCGGCAACTCTCGGCAATCAAACGCAGCATGAGCGGCTTGCGCAGGCGCTCCCGCACACCCGCCGGCAGGCGCTCCAGAGGCGTCTGGAGACGGTAGAAGCCGGCGTAGCGCTGGTAGGCCAGGGCCAGTTCGTCGGGGGTGAAGGGTTCGAGCGATAGCCACGGCTCGCCGCCGGGGCCGTAGTAGTAGGCGCTCCAGAACAGATTGGCCGCGCCGGCCCGCTCCAACTGGCCCCAGGCCACGCTGTTGCAACTGATCACCACGCGCAACGCCGGACCGGCCACGCGGCCAACCAGGGCGTCGAGCTGCTTGAGCAGGCTCTCGGGGCCGGCCTGCGCGCCGCTGCGGTACTCGTTCAGGCCGTCGAAAATCAGCACCAGGCGACGCCCGGCCTCGGCTGCCAGCCGTCCGATCTGCCCCAGGTCGTGCGCCAGGGCCTCGGGCGCCTCGCGCCCCAGATCGCGGCTGATCTCCCGGTCAACCTCCGCGCCGAGCGAGCCGCCGCAACGGTAGAAGAGCACCGCGTCGCCCTCGTCCCGCAGATGCTCGGCCCACCGCGCCAGCAGACAGGTCTTTCCCGTACCCGAGTCGCCGATCAACAGCAGCGCCCCGCTCGCACTCGTCAGAAAGGCCCGCAGATGCGCTTCGGCCCCGGCGCGCGTCACGTACAGGTGCGGCGCGTAGGGTCCGGGACGATGGGGCGTGCCGGCCAGTTCGCGGAGCACCTGGCCGGCCTGGGTTCGGGCGGCGGCGCGCACGTGGTCCCAGCCGACACTGATGGGCCGTGCCAGGGCGGACACGCCGGGACGCGGCGCGAGGTGCGTCGGCGCGTCCATGGCCGGTATGGCGCCGACGAGGGCGCTGGCGGCGACCCGCAGCGCCTGGCGCAACGCGGCGGCGCTGGCCGGGCGCTCCTCGCGCTGCAGCGCCAGGGCCTGTCCCAGCACCTCGCTTACTTCGGGCGGCGCCTGGCGGTTCACCAGATGGACCGGCGGCAGCGGGTCGGCCCGGCCCGCGAGCAACGCCTCGGCCCGCGCCGGCGCGCTGACCGGGACCCGGTCGGTGAGCAAATGGTGGAGGGTCGCAGCGAGGGCGTAGAGGTCGGAACGGGCGTCGGTGCCGCTGCCCTGGATCTGCTCCAGCGGAGCGTAGTGCAAGGTGTAGCCGAAGAGACTCTGCGACGCTCCGGGACCGATGCTCTTGGCGAGGCCAAAGTCGAGCAGCACCACCTGGCCCTCGGCCGTGAGCTTGAGATTCTGCGGCTTAATGTCGCGGTGCAACACCGGCGGCTCGCGGGTGTGCAGATACTCCAGCGCGGCGAGCACCTGATCGGCCCAGGCGAGCGCCTCGGCCACGGGGAACGGGCCGCCGTGGCGGGCCAGCAGCGCGGCCAGATCCGCCCCGGGAAAAAACTCCATCACCAGGTAACGCCCGGCGCCATCGCGGAAGTAGTCGATCACCTTGGGCAACGCGGGGTGGCGCAAGGCGGCGAGAAGCCGGGCCTCGCGCTCGAAGGCCTCGGCGTTCTCGGGCGCATCGCCGAGCATCTGCTTCAAGGCGACCGTATTGCGCAGCCGCCGATCCACCGCCTCGTAGACCGCGCCCATCCCGCCACGGCCGATCAGCCGCACGATCTGGTAACGCTGGAAGATGAGGGAACCGGGATGGAGCATGGCCATGACGTGTGACTACCACTTCGTCCGAGCCCAGGTGATGGGTCGCCCCTCGTCCGGCAAGGCCGCAGCACTGGCGCAGCCAGCGCTTCCGCTCAACGAGCGCAACCCGATCCCGTCCTCACCCTCCCCCCGGCCCCCTCCCGCTCCACCGAAGCTGGAGCGGGAGGGGGCCGAGCGTAGCGAGGCGGGGGAGGGTGAGGCACGACGCTGCGGCCCATTGTAGCACAGCGGTTTGCGCGTCTGCGGTACAATGAAGCTATGAGCGAGTCGAATCAACCAGCCGTCGCGCGCCTGGTAGCCCTGGCCGACGATGTACGGCCAGCCGAGTTCCTCCTGAGCGGCGAAGAGCACACCCTGGGCCGCGCGCCCGGCTGCGACATTGTCATTCCCCGGCAGACGATCTCCCGGCTGCATGCCCGCATCACCCGCGAGGGGCCGCGTTACGTGCTGCGCGACGCGGGCAGCGCCAACGGCACATACGTCAACGGGTCACCTGTGATCGGCCCGCACCTGTTGAACGACCACGATACGATCGGGTTGGGCGCCATCGGCGGCCTGCTGCGCTTCCTCGACCCCGACCCGACGGTGGTCGCCGGCGCGCGCCTGCGCTTCGATGAACGGGCGCAGGTCTTCCTGCTCAACGGCCAGGCGCTCGAGCTGTCGCCCGGCCAGTTCAGGCTGCTGCTGCACCTGCACCGCAACCTGGGGGCGCTGTGCAGCCGCGAGTCTTGCGCCGAGGCCATCTGGGGGCGCGACTACGACCCGGGCCTCGACGCCGAGGCCCTCGACCGCGCCGTGAGCAACCTGCGCGCCGCCCTGCGCCGCGTTGACCCCTCCGCGGACCTGATCCAGACCCGCCGCGGCCTCGGCTACGTGCTGCTGGCACAGTCACCAGGGACGTGAACATGGGCCGGTTTGGAAGGTCGCGCCTACGTCGGGGTCCGGAGGGTTGCGGCGAGACCAGGCCTTCCGGAAACCCCCTGGCCCTGACCTCCCTCTACGCGGCCCGGGGCGCGGGACGCTCTCCCTTCCGGTGTGGGGCAACCTTGCCCCGCGGGCCGGGGCGTGGAGCAAGCCGGCGCCCCGCCGCGCCCCGTGGGTTGCATAACTACGACGCCCCGCGCGGGCCGGGGCGTGGGGCAAGCCGGCGCCCTGCTACGCCCCGCGGGTTACGCGATCGTAGTGCCCCGCGGGCCGGGGCGTGGGGAAACCTGGTTTCCCCACTTCAGCAACCAGTGCCGGGGCGCCTGACACCCCTCGAAACGAGATTGACGCACGATGAACAACCCATTACTGATCTGGATGCGCGCCCGGATCCCCCTCTGGGCGGCAAGTATTCTACTCGGTCTGACCTTGATCGGCGGCGTGGGCGGCGGAATGTATGCGGGGCGCCACCTCAACCCGCCCCCGGCTGCCTGCCCGGAAAGCCCCGAGGTCTGCGAGCAGTTTTCGGTCTTCTGGGAAGCGTGGGAACTGGCGAGCAAGCGTTTCGTGGATCCGGCGGCGGTCGATCCGGGCGAGATGACAACCGGCGCCGTGAACGGCATGCTTGACAGCCTGGGCGACAACAGCCACACGCGCTTTCTCAGCGCCGAAGAAGCCCGGCAGTGGGAAGAGTCCCTGCGCGGATCGTTCGAGGGCATCGGCGCCTACATTGACGTGCGAAATGGGCGGACGATCATCGTCGCGCCGATCGAAGGCTCACCCGCCGAGCAGGCCGGCCTGCGCCCCGGCGACGTGATCCTGGCGGTGAATGGCGAGCCGACCACCGGCTGGTCAGTTGACGAGTTGCGCACGAAGGTGCGCGGCCCCAGCGGCACCAGCGTCACCCTGCGCGTCCTGCATCCCGGCGACAACGTTCCGGTGGAAGTGACCGTCGTCCGGGCGCAGGTAGTGGTGCCGAGCGTCAACTGGCGCATGCTGCCCGACGATGTCGCGTTGATCCGGCTGAGCTCCTTCGACGACGACGCGGGTAAGGAACTGCGCGAGGCGCTTACCGGCGCGCAGGAGCAGGGCGCCCGCGCCGTTGTCCTGGATCTGCGCAACAACCCGGGCGGTCTGCTCGATCAGGCCGTCGAGGTGGCCAGCCAGTTCTTGCCCGAGGGCACAACCGTGCTGATCGAGGAGGATCGCGAGGGGGAGCGCAAGGTCACAACGGCGCGCCGCGGCGGCGTGGCCCTCGATGTGCCCCTGGTGGTGCTGATCAACGAGAACTCGGCCAGTTCCGCCGAGATCGTTTCGGGGGCGTTGCAGGCGGCAGAGCGGGCCGTGCTGATCGGCGAGACGACCTTCGGCACGGGCACCGTGCTGACGCCGTACCGCCTGAGCGACGGCAGCCGTCTGCTGCTGGGCACCCAGCAATGGCTCACCCCCGACGAACGCACCATCCGTGGCCAGGGGATCGAACCCGACGAAGTGATCGTCCTCGGCGACGAGGTGGCCCCCCTCTCGCCGGCCGAGGCGGCGGCCCTGCCCGCAGCCGAACTGCGCGCCAGCCCCGATACCCAGCTGGCGCGGGCGGTGGAACGGGTGCTGGAGGTGGCGGCAAGTCGGTACCCATGAACACTATAGCAATCCTTTTCAGATTGTGAAGCCCGGAGTATCAGACGTACCCGTAAGGACGCAGTGCGCTGCCTCCTTACGCACGGTCGCTGTTGAGAGATGGCGTAGGACTGCTATACCAGCCGGTAGCAACCTTGACGGGTCATGGAGCTCGTGCTAGCATGCGCTGCATAATTCCGCTCCAGGCACTATCTCACGCACGGGAGGGTCCGGGCGTCCGCCGCCCTCCCAGGAACGCTCTTTAATCAACCCGGCGGTGTGTGGCACAGCCGTAGAGTGTTAAGGTAGGGGAAGCGGGTTGTCCCCCGCTCCTGCCGATGGAGCGCAACCCTCCGGGTTGCACAGGGCAACCGGCTTTACCCACGCTCTCGCTGTGCGCGCAGGGTCTGGGAGGGCGAGGATACCGATGGCCCCGCTACTCGAAGTGCGCAACCTGCAAACCCATTTCCACACTCAGGACGGCGTTGTCAAGGCGGTTGACGGGGTTTCGTTCGCTGTGGATCGCGGCGAGACGCTGGGAATCGTCGGTGAATCGGGGTGCGGGAAGAGTGTCACTTCGCTCTCGATTATGCGCCTCATTCCCTCGCCCCCAGGAAAGATCGCCGGGGGGCAGATCCTCTTCGACGGCGAGGACCTGCTGCAACAGAGCGAAGAACGCATGCGCCATATCCGGGGTAACCGGATCGCCATGATTTTCCAGGACCCGATGACCTCGCTCAATCCGGTGCTGACGATCGGGCGGCAGATCACCGAGTCGCTGGAACTGCACCTGAAGCTCTCGCGGCGCGAAGCCCAGAATCGCGCCGCCGAATTGCTCGATATGGTGGGTATTCCCTCGGCCAGCAAGCGCCTGGACGACTATCCGCACCAGTTTTCGGGCGGCATGCGCCAGCGGGTGATGATCGCCATGGCGCTTTCATGCAACCCCGAATTGCTGATCGCCGATGAGCCGACAACCGCTCTGGACGTGACCATCCAGGCCCAGATCCTCGAATTGATCAACCGGCTCAAAGAGGAGCTTGATACTGCCGTCATCATTATTACCCACGACCTGGGGGTCGTCGCCGGCATGACCGACCGGGTGACGGTGATGTACGCCGGCAGGGTGGTGGAGGAGGGGCCAACCCGGGAGATCTTCGAGAACCCGCGCATGCCCTACACTATCGGCCTGCTGCGCTCCATTCCGCGCCTGGACGAAGCGCGCGGGCGTAAGTTGAACCCCATCCGCGGCCTGCCCCCGAATCTGATCGACCTCCCGCCGATCTGCGCCTTCAGCCCGCGCTGCGACTTCGCCCAGGAGCGCTGTATCACGACGCGACCAGAACTGCGCCCCGTCGGGGCCGGGCACGCCGCCGCGTGTCACTTCGACATCACCATGGAGACGCCCGTGCCCGAACGGAGCGCCGAGGAACTGCCGGTCTAGCGAGCCGGGAGAGGGCATGGGAAGGCAGCGCCCTCCCCGCAATAGAATCAACGCCTCACAACCGGTCGGGGGTCGCTCGGGGAGGGCCGGCCCTCCTCGAAGAACACGTGAGCGAAAGCATCGGAAGGCCGCCAGGTACGCTAGCCATGTCAATCAAACCTGTTACCGCGAATGATGCCGGCGCCGCCGCGCTGGTCGAGATCCGCGACCTGAAGGTGCATTTCCCCGTCACCCGCGGCATCATTTTTCAGCGTCGCGTGGGCACAATTAAGGCCGTGGACGGGGTCAGCTTCAGCATCAAGCGCGGGGAAACCCTGGGCCTCGTGGGCGAGTCGGGATGTGGGAAGAGCACGACCGGACGGGCTATCCTGCAACTCTACCGGCCCACCTCGGGCGAGGTGCGCTTCAATGGCCAGGATCTGACGAAACTGCGCGGTGATGAACTGCGTAAGATGCGCCGGCAGATCCAGATGATCTTTCAGGACCCCTACGCTTCGCTCAACCCGCGCATGACCGTCGGCGATATTATCGGCGAGCCGATCAAGGTGCACCGGTTGCGCCAGGGCAAGGCGGTGCGCGAGCGGGTCGAGGAACTGCTCAGTCTGGTGGGGCTGAATCCGGCCTTCGCCAATCGCTACCCCCACGAGTTCTCTGGCGGCCAGCGCCAGCGCATCGGCATCGCTCGCGCCCTGGCGGTTGAGCCGCAGTTCGTGGTGTGCGATGAGCCCGTCTCGGCCCTCGATGTCTCCATCCAGGCCCAGGTGGTTAATCTGCTGGAAGAACTCCAGGCAAAACTCGGGCTCACCTACCTTTTCATCGCCCACGACCTGAGCGTGGTGAAACACATCTCCAACCGGGTGGCGGTGATGTATCTGGGCAAGGTGGTGGAAGTGGCCGAAGGCCCGAAGCTGTACCGCACGCCCCTGCACCCCTACAGCCAGGCCCTGCTCTCGGCGGTGCCGATCCCCGACCCCAAAGTGGAAAAGCAGCGCCGGCGCATCATCCTCGAGGGCGATGTGCCCGGCCCGCTGAACCCGCCCTCGGGCTGCCGCTTCCATACCCGCTGCCCGATCGCCATCCAGCAGTGCCGGGAGGAGGAGCCGCCCTTCGTTGATTACGGCGATGGGCACTTCGCGGCTTGCTGGCGCGCCCGCGAGTCCGGCGAACTGATGCCCGCCATCGCCCGCAAACAGACCGAGAGCCTCGCCGCGCGCATCCACGCTGAGGTGGCGAAGGTCAAGGGTGTGGCTGATTAGAGCACTGACCGGAATGCTTGATCCTCTGAGGACACCGAGCGGTGTGGCTCGCTGCGCTCGCGCTACCATCGTTGCAGGTCAATCTTTTCGAGAAACGCTATAGGCGCCCCTCCGGCTAACCCTTACGGGAAGAACCACGCCTTCTCAGGTCCCCCCTCCGCGGTCGTTTGGAGACAAGTGGGGAAACCGCGTTTCCCCACGCCCCTGCCTGAGGCGCGGGCGCCCCACTCGGCCAGGAGCACCGCGTTTCGTGGACCTGGAGATCTTCAACTGGCTCCTATCGCCACCGGGCCAGGCGTTGCTGGCCGAACTGGCCGCGCGCCCGTTACGCGAGGGCGACACGCTTCGCGAGATGGAGCGGTTGCGCCAGCGCGTTCCGCCGGAACGGGGCCGCGCCGCCTTGGAACTGGCCCTCTTGCGCCGCCGCGCAGGCGCGAAGTTCCCCGCCGCCGCGCGGCTCTACTTCACCCGTGAGGCGCTGGAGCAGGCCAGCGCCGCGCCGGTGGCCGCGCATCGCGCCACGCGCCTGGCGCCCCGCGGTCACGTCGCCGATCTGGGTTGCGGCATTGGAGGCGACACTCTGGCGCTGGCCACGGCCGGAGCGCGGGTGACCGCGGTGGAGCGCGACCCGCTGCGGCTGGCCATGGCCCGCGCCAACGCCGAGGCCCTTGGCCTGAGCGAGCGGATCGACTGGCACCTGAGCGACCTGGCCGTCGCGGCGCCGCCCCCGGCCGACGCGCTCTTCAGCGATCCGGGCCGGCGCGCGGGCGGGCAGCGACGCTTCGATGTCGAGAGCTACGACCCTCCGCTCAGCCGGGTGCTGGCGTGGCGAGCCTACAACCCGGCGCTGGCGGTGAAGGTCGCGCCGGGCATCGATCTGGCCGCGCTGCCCGCCGATGCCGAGATCGAGTTTGTTTCGCTCGACGGCGAGTTGAAGGAGGCGGTGATCTGGTGCGGGCCCCTGGCGCAGGTTGCGCGGCGGGCCAGCCTGTTGCGCGCCGAAGCGAACGGCCAGGTCGCCACCTATACGCTCTGGGCCGGGCACGGCGCCGTCCACCCGACCGCGCCGCTGGCCGAGCCGGACGCCTTTCTCTACGAACCTGATCCAGCGGTGATCCGCGCCGGTCTGGTCACCGACCTGGCCCTCCAGCTCGAGGCAGCACAACTTGACCCCACGATCGCCTACCTGACGGCGCCGACCTGTGTGGCCACGCCTTTCGCCCGGGCCTGGCGGGTACTGGAGTGGTTCCCGTTCAGTCTGAAACGCTTACGGGCGCGATTGCGCGAACTGGGGGCCGGCCCGGTCACGGTGAAGAAGCGCGGCTCGCCGCTCGACAGCGATGCGCTTGCCCGCCAACTCAGCGGCCCCGGGACGCGCCCGCTCGTCGTGGCGCTCACCCAGGTGCGAGGGCGCCCGGTGGCGTTGCTCTGCGACGCGCCCGTCCCCACTGTACCAATCGATCGGGGAGATGACGCCTGACAGGTAGGCGCCCGGGCTAGCCCTGCTCGCGCACCGAAGCCGCACATGCATGACCGGTCAGGAGGGAGGGGAAAACCCGCTTTCCCTTTGCTCCCGCCGGAAGGGGCGCTCGCTGTACAATGGGGGAAACGCTCAAAGAGGAGGTTCACATGAACGCCGCGCCAACGACCAGCCAGGCCCTGCCGCACGAACGCAGGGGCGCAGGTCCCCCCTTGTTGCTGCTTCACGGCGCAATGGTGGACCGGGAGTACTGGCGCGAACAGATCCCGGTATTCGCTACGCGCCACGAAGTGGTCGCCTGCGACCTGCCGGGCCACGGCGCCGCCCCGCCCCTCGCCGGGCCGACCAGCATCGCCGACCTGGCCCGGGAGGTGCTGGCTACCCTCGATGCCCTCGACCTGCCCGCGGTGCGGGTGCTGGGCCACTCGCTCGGCGGCATGGTGGCCCAGGAACTGGCGCTGATGGCGCCTGAGCGCGTCAGCGCCTTGATCCTCGCCGACACCTGGTGCCGTCCGCGGGGCTATTTCCTCGAACCCTTTCCCTTCCGCACCACCTACCTGCACTGGATCCTGCGGGCCTACCCGGTGGCCCAGGTGATAGACATCATGTCGAAGGGCGCGGCGCTGCGCACGCCCGCCATTCGCCCCTACGCCCTCCAGACGATGAGCCGCTACCTCGGCGACCGCGAGACGCTCCTGCACATCTGGGACGCGGCTACGGCCTTCGACAGCCACGAGCGCCTGGAACGGATCGCCGCCCCGACGCTGATTGTGGCCAGCGACGGTTACCTTTTCACCGCCGCGCAGGCCGTGCGGCTCGCCGCGGGCATTCCCGGGGCCGCCCTGGCGGTTATTCCCAGAACCGGCCACTGGGTCAACTGGGATAACCCCGTCGCCTTTCAGGAGGCGGTGATGCGTTTTCTGGAGACTATTGATTGACCTGGTCGGGGCGAAAAATCTTTCGCCCCAACGAGAAACGGCTACCCGTTACCAGGGCGAACGAGGTCGGGGCGAAAAATCTTTCGTTCCAACGGGGTTCAGACCGCCTCAAGGGCCTGAGCCAGGTCGGCGATCAGGTCTTCGGGGTGCTCGACGCCGATGGACAGGCGCACCATCGCCGGGGTGATGCCCAGTTCCATACGCTCTTCCGGGTCCACATCTGCATGGGTCATGGTAGCGGGATGTTCGGCCAGCGACTCGTTGCTGCCCAGGCTCACCGCCAGGTGGATGAGCTTGAGGGCGTTGAGCAGACGAAAGGCCTCGCGTTCGCCGCCCACCACATCGAAAGCGATCATGCCGCCCGGCGCGCTGCACTGGCGATGGTACACCTCGTACTGCGGGCCGTCTTCGGTCAGGTTGCCCAGGTAATAGACGCGGTCCACTTTGGGGTGATCATTGAGAAACTCGGCCACGTGGCGGGCGGTCTTCATCTGGGCGGTCATGCGCAGTTTAAGGGTTTCGAGGCTGCGCATCAGCAGCCAGCCGGTGTGCGGGCCGGCCATGGTGCCGAAGATGGTGCGCAGAAACTTGACCTGGTCGAGCAGTTCGCGTCGGCCCAGGCAGACGCCGGCGATCAGGTCGCTGTGGCCGCCGATGTACTTGGTGGCCGAGTAGAGCACCAGGTCGGCGCCGTGGCGCAGGGGTTGCTGCCAGAGCGGCCCGAGGAAGGTGTTGTCCACCGCGGTCAGAATGGGGCGTGCACCGCTGAGGCGGGCGGCGAGGGCGGCGTAGGCGGCGATGTCCACCAGGGCGTTGGTAGGATTGGCGGGGGTCTCGATGAAGATCATGGCCAGACGCTCGGCCAGGCCAAGGCGGCGCAGTTCGACCTCGGCGGCTTCGGGCGGCGCCCCGGCGCGAAAGCCGACCACCCGTATGCCGAAGCGCGGCAGCACGTGTTTGAGCAGGTAATCGGTGCCGCCATAGACCGGCTCGCTGTGGAGCAGGGCGTCACCCGGTTGCAGAAAGGTCAGCAGGGTGGTGCTGATCGCCGCCATGCCGCTGGCGAAGACCGCGGCGCACTCCGCCTCGTCCCACAGCGTGAGGCGATCTTCGAGGATCTCCAGGTCGGGATTGTTGAGGCGGCTGTAGATCAGGCCCAGTTCTTCGCCGGGACCGCGCCGGCGCAGTCCATAGGCGATCTCAAAGAAGGCTTTGCCCTCTTCGGCGGTTTTGAAAGTGAAGGTCGAGGTCTGGAAGATCGGACATTTGATCGCGCCTTCGGACAACTCGGGCTTGTAGCCATAGCTCATCATCAGGCTTTCAGGACGCAGGGGCCGTCCGTTCAAGTAGCCTTCGGGCTTGCGTCTGGCCATGGTCGCCTCCTCGCGGTACGCGGGGCGCCCCGCCGCCCCGTCCTGGCATCATGGTGCACCAGGGAGGTCGCCGGCCCGGTTAAGCCATGACAACCAGGTGATAACCTGATGTGAAAACGGAAGGCTGGAGGAGGGCCAGGCCCTCCTCCAGCCTTCCATCCGGCAGGGGTGTGGGGAACCCCGGGTTCCCCACCCTTCGCGCGCCTAATCCGCGCCAGCGGGCGCCTTGGCCGGCTCAACCAGCGACTGGGCCTCGCGCTTGCTCTGCCAGATCGCCCAGAACAGGGCCGCGGCGCAGATGATCATCGCGATGATCACCCCCGGGCTGCCGGGATCGATCGTCACCACCATGGGCGCGATGATCAGGGCCACCAGGTTGATCACCTTGATCATCGGGTTCAGGGCCGGACCGGCGGTATCCTTGAGCGGGTCGCCGACGGTATCGCCGACCACGGCGGCCTTGTGCGGCTCGCTGTGCTTGCCGCCGAAGTTGCCCTCCTCGATGTACTTCTTGGCGTTATCCCAGGCGCCGCCGGCGTTGGCCTGGAACACGGCCATCAACTGGCCCGAGAGGATGATACCGGCCAGGAAGCCGCCAAGCGCCTCAACCCCCAGGGTAAAGCCCACCAGGATGGGGACCATCACGGCGATAATGCCCAGGCTGATCAACTCCTTCTGCGCCGCGGTGGTGCTGATCGTCACCGCGCGGGCGTAGTCGGGCTGCACCTTGCCCTCCATCAGGCCGGGGATGCGGAACTGCCGGCGCACCTCATTGACGATCTGCGAGGCGGCGCGGGAGACGGCGCGAATGGTCAGCGAGGAGAACAGGAAGGGCACGGCCCCGCCGATGAGCAGACCGATGAAGACGATCGGCGCCGAGACGTTGATGCCGGTGAGCAACTGCACGCCCTGGTTGCCCGCCTCGATCAACTGTTGCTGCACCTTGTTCACGTCGGTGAGGTAGGAGCCGTAGAGCGCCACGGCCGCGATCACCGCCGAACCAATGGCAATACCCTTCGTCACCGCCTTGGTGGTGTTGCCGACCGCGTCGAGGTCGTCCATCACATTGCGGGCATTCTTGTCCAGGCCGGCCATTTCGCCGATGCCATTGGCATTGTCGGAGATCGGCCCGAAGCTGTCCATCGAGATGGTATTGCCGGTGAGCAGGAGCATGCCAATGCCGGTGAGCGAGACGCCGTAGAGCATCGCCGTGAACGTCACCACCGGATCGGCCGAATAGCCGCTGAAGATCACCACCGAGGTGAGGATGGAGCCACAGATCACCAGGATGGCCCAGACGCTCGACTCCATGCCCAGGGCCAGACCGGAGAGGATATTGGTGGCCGCGCCGCTCTGCGAGGAGCGCGACACCTCCTTCACCGGATTGTAGTGGGTGCTGGTGAAGTACTCGGTCAGCTTATCGAGCACGATGGCCAGGGCCACGCCAGCAACGGTGGCCCAGAGGGGGCGCCAGTCAATTGCGCCGCTGGCCGGATCGCGCATAAACACCGCCGTCGCGGCCACGCAGCCGGCGATCGCCAGGCCCGCGGCGATATAGAAGCCGCGGTTCATGGCCGCCATGGCGTTGCGGCGGCGCTCATCGGTGGTCACAAACAGGTTGCCGATCACCGAAGCGACCACACCGATGGCCCGCAGCACCAGGGGGAAGATAATGAAGCGCAGGTCGTAGTTCCCGTCGCCGATCGTCCCGGCCACCGCATCGCCCAGCACCAGACCGAGGATCAACGCCGAGACCAGGGTCACCTCGAAGCTCTCGAACACGTCGGCGGCCATGCCGGCGCAGTCGCCCACATTATCGCCTACCAGGTCGGCGATCACCGCGGCGTTGCGGGGGTCATCCTCGGGGATGCCCGCCTCGACCTTGCCCACCAGGTCGGCGCCGACATCGGCGGCCTTGGTGTAGATGCCGCCGCCCACGCGCATAAACAGCGCGATCAACGAGCCGCCGAAGCCGAAGCCCAGCAGCGCGTCGGGGGCCGCGATGCCGAACACCATGAAGATCAACGTGCCACCCAGGAGCCCCAGGCCCACGGTGAGCATGCCCGTCACCGAGCCGGCGCGGTAGGCGATCTGCATCGCCGGGTTGTACCCCTTGCGCGAGGCCGCGGCCACGCGCACGTTCCCCTCGACCGCGACGTTCATGCCCACGAAGCCCACGGTGTAGGAGAAGAGCGATCCCATCAGGAAGGCAATGGCCCGCCCGATGGCCACCCACAGCGTGGCGGCCTCGGGGCTGCCGAAGTGTTCCACCGCCTCGCGCGTCGGCGGGATAATGAACACACTCGCGCCGAGCACGAACGTGAGGATCGCGATGAGGATGGCAATGGTACGGAACTGCTGGCTGAGATAGGCATTGGCGCCCGACTTGATGAACCCCCAGACCTCCTGCATCTTCGTCGTGCCCTTGTCCTGAGCGAGGATCATGCTCCTCAGGTAAAAGGCATAGGCGATGCCGAAGATGGAGATGATGAGCACCGTCCATACGGCGTACTGCTGTAGTGCTGTGAGATCCTGCATCGTCCAACTCCTTCACGTTGCGTCGGCAAGCAAACCGAATATCACGCTCAGGCGCGGTTCACACTCGCGTGACCATCTGGTCTTCACCTCCACAGACTGGTTGCGTGGATCAACGATCAAGCTGGCACGTCGAGGTGTGAACCATGCCTTAAACGGCAAGGGCGCTCCATGACCCTGGCGGCGCCCTCGACATCGTTCCGCGACGGGGAGAGGTATGGCATGTGCAATTATACCGCAGTTGCGCGTCCGTGGAGCCTATTCTAACACATGCGCTTCGCGATTGTAAAGAATGGTATCGTAATCTTCGCCTAAAGTTGTCAATGCTCACTCGGATGTTGGGCAAAGGCCGTGCAGAACCGCTGCCCGCCCGGCCCGCGGGTGTGGTAAGCTTAGGCATGGGTTCGCGCAGCGAATCTCTGCATGACCGTTCGGAGGAGGGGTTGAAGGGTTTCTACTCTTCCGAACATCCCCTGCCGGCGCGGCGCGGCGTCGCCGCGCGCCCCCGACGAAGCGTCCGACGCCCGCGGCCTCAATGAGGAGGAACTTCCTATGGAACGCACGATCTTTACGAGTGAGCATCACCTGTTTCGCCAGAGCTTTCGCACCTTCGTCGAGCGCGAAATCGCCCCCCACTACGAGCGCTGGGAGCGCGAGGGGATGGTTGAACGCGCCCTGTGGACAAAGGCGGGCGCGGCGGGCTTCCTCAGCCTGGGCATCGCCGAGGAGGACGGCGGCTCGGGCATTGACGACTTCCGTTACAACGCGATCATCACCGAGGAGTTGTCGCGCCCGTTCTTCATGGGGGTGGGCTTCTCCGTCCACACCGACCTGGTCATCCCCTACCTGGTGCAGCACGGCAATGCCGAGCAGCGTCGCCGCTGGCTGCCCCGCATCGCCAGCGGCGAATACATCGGGGCCCTGGCGATGACCGAGCCCGCCGCCGGCAGCGACCTGGCCGGCATTCGCACCACCGCCCGGCGCGAGGGCGATTATTACCTCCTCAACGGGCAGAAGACCTTTATCTCCAACGGCATCAATGCCGACCTGGTGATCGTGGCCGTCAAGACCGACCCCGCCGCCGGCCACCGGGGGATCAGCCTGCTGGTGGTCGAGCGCGACATGCCCGGCTTCAGTCGCGGCCGCAATCTCGAGAAGATCGGCCAGCACGCCCAGGATACCGCCGAACTGTTCTTCGACGACGTGCGGGTGCCCGTCGCCAACCTGCTCGGCGAGGAGGGCCGCGGCTTCGCCTATATGATGAGCAAGCTGCCCCAGGAACGCCTGATCATCGCCGTCAGCGCCATGGCCGGCGCCGAGGCCGCCTTCGAGATGACCGTGGCCTACTGCGCCGAGCGTACCGCCTTCGGCCGGCCCATCGGCGATTTCCAGCACACCCGCTTCCTGCTCGCTGAACTGAAGACCGAACTGACCATCGGGCGCGTCTTTGTTGACCGCTGCATCGAGGCCCACGCCGCTGGCCGGTTGACCACCGAGGAGGCTTCAATGGCCAAGTGGTGGGCCACCGAACTCCAGAACCGCGTGGTGGACCGGGGGGTGCAACTCCACGGCGGCTACGGCTACATGCGCGAGTATCCCATCGCCCGCGCCTTCGTTGACGCCCGCGTGCAGACGATCTACGGCGGCACCACCGAAATTATGAAGGAGATTATCGGGCGTTCCCTGTTCCCCAAACGGCAAGGGTAGAGGGGTGGGGAAACCTGGTTTCCCCACCGCCCCTGCCTGCCGGCTTCCCCGTAGGAACATTACCATGCCAGACGCTTTCATTTTCGACGCGATCCGCACCCCCAGGGGGCGCGGCCGGGCCGGGGGTGGCCTGGCCGGGGTCAAGCCGGTGCACCTGCTGACCGGCCTGTTGCGCGAGTTGCCGCGGCGCACCGGCCTCGACCCCGCCGCGATTGAGGACCTCATCCTCGGTTGCGTAACCCCCGTCGGTGAGCAGGGGGCCAACATTGCGCGCACGGCGGTGCTCGCCGCCGGGTGGGACGAGCGCGTGCCCGGGGTGCAACTCAACCGTTTCTGCGCCAGCGGCCTCGAGGCGGTCAACCTGGCCGCGGCTATGGTGCGCTCGGGGTGGGAAGAGCTGGTGCTGGCCGGGGGCGTCGAGTCGATGTCGCGCGTGCCCATGGGCAGCGATGGCGGCGCCTTGATGGACGACCCGGAGATCAGCCAGGCGGCCGGTTTCGTGCCCCAGGGCATCGGCGCCGATCTGCTCGCCACCCTCGATGGCTTCAGCCGCGAGGAGCTAGACGCCTTCGCCGCGGAGTCGCAGCGGCGCGCCGCCGCTGCCCGCGCCGCGGGGCGCTTCGCCCGCTCGATCGTGCCCGTGCGCGACGCTGGCGGCCAGGCGCTGCTGGCCGAAGACGAGCATATTCGCCCCGGCACCACGCTGGAGACCCTGGCGAAGCTGCCGCCGGCCTTCGCCCAACTCGGCGCATCGGGCTTCGACGCCGTGGCCCTGCGGCGCTACCCGCAACTCACGCGCATCGAGCATCTGCACACCGCCGGCAACTCCTCGGGCATCGTGGACGGCGCGGCGCTCGTGCTGGTGGGCGGCGAGGCCCGCGGGCGCGCCCTGGGCCTCACGCCGCGGGCGCGTATCGTCTCCGCCGCCGTCATCGGCAGCGAGCCGACGATTATGCTTACGGGCCCGGCCCCCGCGGCGCGCCTGGCCCTCGAACGCGCCGGCCTCGGCTTCGATGACATTGACCTGTTCGAGATCAACGAGGCCTTCGCCGCGGTAGTGCTGCACTTTCAACGCGAGACCGGGGTGGACCTCGAGCGAATCAATGTCAACGGCGGGGCGATTGCCCTGGGGCATCCCCTGGGCGCGACCGGGGCCATGATCCTCGGAACCCTGCTCGACGAGTTGGAGCGCCGCGGCGGGCGCTACGGCCTGGCGGCCCTCTGCGTTGGCGGGGGCATGGGCATCGCCACCATCATCGAGCGCTGGGCCGGCGAAAACGGTTGACGGTCGATTGGAGGCGGCTGGGGAAGTGGCGAAGGGTTCCCCTGGGGGAGCAACCCTGAGGGTGTTCCCATAGCCTTTCCCCTACGTTCACCTCAGCATTGTCAGCGCCGCGACGCCAAACAACACCTGCACGAGGGCCGAGGTCACCTGCAGCATACGCGAGCCGGTCGGCTCGCGCCCATACAGCCACAACCCCACCCCGACGTTGAGGAAGAGGATCGCCGCCCCGGCCAGGGGAAGCAGGAAGATCTGGTAGCGGGGCGCCATCTCTACTATGGCGCCGGTGGCATCGCTACGCCAGCCGATCAGCGGAGGAAAGGAGGGATAGAGGACCATCAACGCGCCGAGCAGGGCCAGGTTGAGCAGGATGGCCCCGATCACGCCGCCCCGTACCAGGGGATCGCGCCAGAAGTTGTAGGCAAAGATCCGGCCCACCTCCACGCCCGGCGCCAGTTGCTGCACCGCGCCCAGGCGCCGGAGTTGCTCCAGATCCTGCACAAAGCCATCCACATCCCGCGGTGACACGGCGTACGATTCGGACGGCGTGTGGATGATCAGCGCCCGCTTCAGCGGCACGGTGCTGAAACGATGCACCTCGCGGCCCTCGGGCAGGCGCGCCGGCCCGCTCAGGTAGGCGATGCTGGCGAAGGGTGAGGCGCCTCTGACCGGCGCGCCGAGGCCGCTCTCGATGCTCTCGATCCGCCCCAGCGGTACAATCGCGCGGTTACCCAGCCAGAGAATGTAGAGACCGTTACGGTCGAGGGTGTAGGCCAGGCTCAGCGCCGCGGCCACGCGATAGGCCAGGAACGCGGCGCAGGTGAGGAGTGCCAGGACCGCCACGTGGCGGAGAAACAGGCGTCCATCAATCGGCCACAAGTCGGGCGGTTGCGCCAGCAGTGTGACCAGGCTCGCCAGCAGGTAGCCCGCCGCCCCGAGCGCGGCAATGCAGGCTGCCAGGGCCACCCACAGGCGCCAGGAAGGTTGAGAGGTCCAGCGTCGCATCCGAGTATCTCATCCAGATAACCGGGTTATCCGTTTACGTTCTGGGAGGGCGTAGCCCTCCCAGCCCCTCCGAGAAGCGCATGAAGAACCCGGGGTTCCCCTCCCGGGTGAGCGAAGAAAGCGCGTTCGTGGAAGGGCCAGGCCCTCCCGGCCCCTCCCGCAGAAGGTATCCAGATAGGCTCCAAAGCGCCTCATGGCACGGGCGTAGCCGTCGCGGCCGGCTCAGGGGTCGGTGTCGGCAGCGGGGTCGGCGGGCCAGGCAGGTAGGTCGGCTCGGGAGTGGGAAGCGGCGTCTCCGGCGCGGCCGTCGGGCTGGATGTCGGCTCAGGGAAGCGCCGGATGGTCAGGGTCGCCCGCTGCTCCTCCACCCAGCGATCGAGGGCCTCGGTGCGGGCCTCGCGCAACTGGCGCTCCTCGGAGGGCACTTCGCGACGGGTCACTTCGAGAACGTGCCAGCCAAACCGGGTGCGGATCGGGTCGCTGATCTGCCCCTCGGGCAAGCCGAAGGCGGCCGTAACCAGTTCGGGCGGGTAGGTGGCGCCGTTGTCCGCGCGTCCGTCGCGGTCGAAGGAACCAAGATCGCCGCCCTGCTCACGCGAACCGGCATCATCGGAGCGTTCGGCCGCCAGGGCGGCAAAATCGGCGCCGCCGCGCAACTCGGCGGCGATCGCTTCGGCCCGTGGCCGCGCCTCGGCGAAGGCGGCGTCGATCTGCTCCTGTGAAGCGCCTTCGGGCGTCGTCACGGCGACCAGGATCTGGCGGGCGCTGACGCGCTCCGGCTCCTGGCTGTACGCAAAACCCTCCTCGGGCACCAGGGCCTCCTGCACGCGGGTCGTAACCACCTGCTCACGGTACTGGGTCAACAGGGCGGCGCGAAAATCGTCTTTACTCAACTCAGGTTTGGCGGCAACGGCGGCCAGTTCAAGTTCGTAGCGCCGGAAGATCTCATTGACGATCTCATCCACCTGCAGGGCCGCCTCGGCGGGCGCCGGCGTCGGGCGCGGCGTGCTGGTCGGTGCGGGAGTGGCGGTCGGCGCAGGAGTGGCCGTGGGGCCGCCGGGGGTTGGCGTCGCTTCGGGGGTGGCGGTCGGCGCCGGGGTCCCGGTTGCACCGGGAGTGGCGGTCGGCGCCGCGGTACCTTCCGGGGCCGGTGTCACCGTACCGGTCACCGGCTCGGTGGGTGGGGGCAGAAAGATCAGCCCGAGATCGCCGGCCATGGCCTGATTCACTTCGTCATCGGTCACCAGAATGCCCATCAGGGTAGCGCCCTGGAGCTTCACCTGGCGAGTGATCCACTCCTCAACCACCGTCTCGTCCACGGGAGCGCCGCGGATGGCGGCGACCTGCTGGTCAATCACCGGACTCTGACCGAGGAACTGCTGGGTGAACTGGGGATTGCCGCCAAAGAGGGCCAGGAGTTGAAAGTTCTGCGTAATCTGACGGGCATAGGCCTGGCGCCGCTCGGTCCAGTAGCCCGAACGGGTGAGTTCAGCCGCGCCGACGCGGGCAACGGGGCGGCTCGGCAGCCAGAGGTTTTCGTAGGTCAGGCCGACCAGCACGGCCAGGAGGGCCAGGCCGACGGCCGCGGCGGTAACCAGGATAACAAGCCGTTGGCGTTGCTCTTCCTGGAGCTTACGCGCGGCCACGCGCCGCTGGCCCGCGGGCTTTGCGCGCGCGGAGGGCGACTTCGGGTCGCCGCCCCGCTGGGAGTTCTTCGGAGTTTCTGCCATGACGATGTATGTAAGCACCATATGGGAAGCGTGCCTCAAGGCACGCTTCCCATATGGTGGAGGGATCAGAAGTGGACTGCGACCATCTGCTACAGTACGTGTTCACACTGTTGGCGGGTGGGGAGTGGAGCGACTACGTCGCCCCACAGGTCGTTTGTTCGGTGGTACTGGCGGCTGCGCCGCCAGTACCACCGAAGATTGTTAAAACGGAATGTCCTCATCACCAATGTCAGGCGGGGGCGGGGATTGGGCGCCGCCGCGCGGCGGGCGCGACGGTTCACGGGTCGGCGGATAGTCCTCCGGCTCGCGGCTGGAGCGACTATCGAGCATGATCAGATCACTGGCGATCACCTCGGTGCGATAGCGCGTCTGGCCGCTCTGCTGATCCTCCCACGAACGGGTCTGCAAGCGACCTTCCACGTAGACCCGCGCGCCTCTGGTGAGGTACTGGTTGCAGGTCTCGGCCAGGCGGTTCCAGGCCACGATGTTGAACCACTCGGTCTCATCGTGGATCTCGCCGGCACTGTCGCGCCACTGCCGCCCGACGGCGAGGCGAAACGTCGTCACCGGGCTGCCCGAGGCGGTGTAACGCATCTCGGGATCGGCGCCGAGGCGGCCGATCAGCATGACTTTGTTCAGATCACGTGCCATTGCTCGCCTGTCCTTCGCGCCTCACGTCCCCACGCGGCAGAGGGCCCGCTCACCCCTCGTCGCTCTCGCCAACCGGCTCGACGGCCTCGACCTCCTCCTCCGCTTCGGCTACCGGGGCGGAAGAAGAGCCTTTCTGCTCCACGACGGTGATCAGGTAGCGCAGGATGGTGTCGGTCAGTTTGAGGGTTCGCTCGACCTCGATCACCTTCGCGGCGCTAAGGCTGAAGTGCATCAGCACGTAGAAGCCCTCGGTGAAGTTGCGGCGGCTGGGTTCGCCCGTCACGTACTCGCGGATCGGATAGGCCAGTTTGCGCCGACCCCACGGCGACGTGTGGTTCACCGATCGCACCTCGCCACCGTTGGACTCGATGGCCTGCTTCACCCGCTCCACCACCGCTGCCACCCCCTCGTCACTCGCGGCCAGGGGGCTGATAATGAACATCAATTCGTAGTCACGACGACGCTCGCGCACGTGTTCCTCCTCTGGTGTCGTCCCGCTCGACCGATTCTCGCCCGGCTGCGCGGCCCGGGGAGCGCGGCGGAACAGAAAGAAAGATGGGCCACGCCGGACGGCGCAGCGCCATACCTGTGTCAACGCGAGATTATACCACGGGTCAGGGAGGTAGGGCAATTGAGCCGATCCGGGATAGGGCTCGTGCAAGGTCCATGGGGCAGGCCCCCAACCCCGATGTTTTCGATGGTTCTGGCGGTACAGCCGCCAGAACCATCGAAAACAAACCCTGGGGCGGCTACGCCGCCCCAGATCCCGCCGTGGAGACGGACATTACTTTTACCCTGAGTCTGGGAGGTCCCAGACTCAGGGTAAAAGCCGCGCAGCGAAACAATGTCCAGTACAATGACAGTCAAGAGAGCGCGGCGCTGCCGCGCCGCGCGCAGCCCTTCGGTGACGATGGCCAACCCTCCGACAACCGTTACCGCATCCCATTGGAACACCCCCGGTCGCCGCCTGCTCCTTGCCGTCGCCCTGGGGGTGATTCCCGCCGCGCTTGTGGCGCCCGCCGGGCGGCTGGGGGTCGCGATGGCCCTCGTGCTCCTCGCGCCGGGGTACCTCATCGAGCGTCGCCTGGCCCCGTCGCAACCCGTGCTCGCGCGGCTGAGCCTCTGGCTGGCGCTGAGCCTCAGCCTGGTTCCACTGGCCTACCAGTGGCTCCACGTCGCGGGGTTGGCCCTCGGCGCGCCGGGCCTCTGGCTGGCCGCCGCGCTGCTCGCAGGCGCCACCCTGGTGTGCGCCTGGCGCGACCTGGACGCGTCTCCCGACCAGGCGCCGGCTGGCCCGCGCTGGGCCGACGCCCTCACCGCGCTCATCTTCGCCCTGACCCTCTCGACCCGCTTCGCGCAGATCGAGGGGCTGGCCTTCCCGCCCTGGGTTGATCCGGTGCATCACGCGCTGCTCATTCGCGTCGCCGCAGAGACGGGCATGGCCCCGTTGTCGCTGGAACCTTACCTGCCGGTGCGGGACCTGCCCTACCACTGGGGCTACCACGTGACCATCGCCACGCTGCTGCGGCTGAGCGGCCTGGATCTTCCCCAGACGCTGCTCGTCAGCGGGCAGATCCTCAACGCGCTGAACGCGCTGACGGCCGCCGGGTTGGCCCTCGCCCTGTGGCGCCGCCCGCTGGCCGCGCCGGTGGCGGCCCTGATTGTCGGGCTGGTGTCGCTGATGCCGGCGTACTACCTCTCGTGGGGGCGCTATACCCAACTGGCCGGGCTGCTGATGTTGCCCGGTCTGGCCATCGCCTGGAACGCCGCGCTGCATCACCGGGGGCGGGGGTGGTGGCTGGCCGTGGCCCTCTGCCTGGCCGGGCTAAACCTGGTCCACATCCGGATGCTGATCTTCGGCCTGTTGCTCATGGCCTCGCTCGGCCTGGTCCGGGCGGCCGGGCAACCCTGGGCGGCAGTGCGGGCGCGCCTGCCCGGCGCCCTGGCGGCCGTGGCCGCAGCGGTCGCGCTGACCGCCCCCTGGCTGGCGCTGATCATCAACCGCGCCCTGCTGCCCGCGGCGGCGGCGGGCGAACTGGCCGGCGGCGGCAGTTACATCGCGCTGAACGAGAACCTGCTGTGGATCGCGCCCAACCGCCTGCTGGTCGCCCTGGCCCTCGGCGGTGCGCTGCTGGCCCTGTGGCGGCGCGAACGGGCCGGCGCCGCGCTGCTGATCTGGGTCGGCTTGCTGGCGCTGGCGACCAACCCCTGGCTCCTGGGCTACGCGCTGCCCGCCGCCGGGGCCGTGGCGCTGATCAACGGCTTGCTGCGCCGCGCGCCGCTCCTGGCGCTCGCCGGCGCCGTCCTGCTGCTGCTGAACCCGGCCCTGATCACGCTCCCCTACCTCTGGCTGCTGCCCAACGATGTGCTGGTCATCAGCCTGTTTCTGCCCCTGGCGCTGCTCATCGGCGGCGGCGCGGCCCTGGCTCTCCGCCGGCTGGAGGAGGCGCGCTCCCGTCTGCGACCCTTCCTCATGCCGGCCACCGCCGTCGTGGTGCTCGCCCTGGGACTCTGGGGCGCGATCAACAGCCGCTCGGTGATCAACCCCGTCACCCTGCTGGTCCGTCCCGGCGAGCCGGCCGCCCTGGCCTGGGCCGCGGCGGAGACCCCGCCAGACGCGCGCTTCCTGGTCAACGCCGCTCCCTGGCTGCCCGGCGCGCGCCGCGGCGCCGATGGCGGCTGGTGGCTGTTGCCGCTGGCCGGACGCTGGACCAGCGCGCCGCCGGTGGTCTACGTCTACGGAGCGCCCGAGTATGTCGCCCATGTCAACGCCGTGGCCGATACGGTGATCGGCTACGCGCCGGGCCAGGAACAGGCGATCTTCGACCTGATCCGCGCCGAGGGCATCACCCACATCTACCTGGTGGACGGCAGCGGGCCGCTCCAGGCCGGCCTCTTCACCGGCCGTCCTGGGTTTGTGCAGGTGTATGGACGCGACGGGGTGACGATCTTCGCCGTGGAGGACGCCGGAGTGGGACGCTGAGGTCGGGTCCTCATCCTCCCCCAACCCCCACCCTGGTATCATGTAGTCGTCGGCGGTGAGGCCGTCCCCCCCTTGAGGGCGCGACCCTGCTGGAGCGATCGGTCCCCGCCGTCCACCGGAGTGAAGCAGTGGTGTATCGCGTGATGATGCTGCGCG
>DAOUDA010000052.1:0-4442 GCA_034431835.1 Chloroflexaceae bacterium
GATCGCGGGCCATTGGCCGACGCGCTGAGGCGTCAGGACGTCATCGCAAACTGGCGTGATAGCCATCAACACGGATGAGGTAGAACACCGGGTTTCGAGGCTGGCCTGCAATTCCCCGGCAACAGCGGCCCGTTCATCGGCGAGTTGCTGGAGCGCGGCGGTGCGTTCGGCAACACGAGTTTCCAGGGAGGCGTTGCTGGCAATGAGGGCCTGGTTGGCCGCCTCGGCCTCGGCCCGTGCCGCGGCAGCGGTCGCGAGGGCCCGCGCCACCATTTGCGCCCCCAGGAAGCTGATCAACGCCACGACGACCTGCAGGAGCAGGGCTGTAAGCAGAATCACACGCCAGTTCGTATCGTTGCGGATCTCTGCGGGAAAAAGACCGAAGCCCAGGAGGCTCCCTGCCAGGGCCAGGACCAGCATACTCCAGATATGGATCGGCGGGAGCAGGATGCTTGTACAGAGGATTGGCAGCACTAAAAAGAACAGCGCACTGGGCGAGGCGGGGTTGCCGGCAACGGAACCTGTGGCGCCGGCCAACACCACAAAGAGCAACAGATAGGCGCCCGGGTTGACACGTCCTGCGCGAGCCAGGAAAATCACCCCGACCATGGCGGTTATGGCGCTGATGCTGAGCACCGGGATAAGCGTTTGATTTGAGGCCAGCCCTACCGGAAGGAATGCCAGAGCCAGAGATATCAGGCCGAGGGTGAGAATGATGAGCGTCTGGCCCCGCCGTCGTAGATCCTCGTCCGATGTGTTTACACGAATGATCGAGGCCACCAGATGTCGCATATGCTAACCTGTATACGGGTAGATCTGCTGCAAAGGGAAAGTATCGAAGCGTTTTTCCCAGCCATTATAGGTGTTCGTTGCAACCAGATGGCTCTCTGCCGGGATGCGTGGTAGACTGAGGTGTCCACGGGGAAACCTGGTTTGCTCACGCCCCTGCCCGCCGGGAGGGCGCCCCGCGCCCCAGGGCCGGTTGGAGGGGGTAGGGAAACCTGGTTTCCCCACGCCCTGCCCGCCAGGGGGACTGGGAGGGCGCAGCCCTCCTGGAAACACCCCCTTCATCTTCCGAAGCCTATGCCTCCTACGTTCATATACCCTGGCGCGATCCACATCCACACGACGTACTCCGACGGGACCGGCACGTTCCCTCAGGTCATCGCCGCCGCCCGTGACGCCGGTCTGCGCTGGATCATCGTCACCGACCACGACACGCTGGAAGGGCTGCCCTACGCCGGCTGGCACGACGGTCTGCTGGTGATCGTCGGGCACGAAATCACCCCGCCGCGCAATCACTTCCTGGCGCTCAACGTGCGCCAGGTGATCAGCCGTACGTTGCCGCCACGGGCCTTCATTGACGCGGTCTACGCCCGGGGCGGGTTTGGCATCATCGCCCATCCCGACGAACGGGTGCGCAATGATTTCAAAGATTGTTACCGCTGGGACGACTGGACGATTGATGGCCCGACCGACCGCGCGGGCCGGCCCGTGGGGCTGGAGTTGTGGAACCTGATGAGCGACTGGGGGGAGAACCTGACCCGGCGCAATCGCTACCCGCATTTCTTCGTGCCGGCGCTGGGTCTCAGCGGGCCGACCCCCGCCACCCTGGCCTGGTGGGACCGGCTGAACATGGTCGGGAGGCGCACCTTCGGCATCGGGGGCGTGGACGCGCACGCCTTCAAGCACCGGGCGCCCTGGGGGGGAATCGAGGTCTTTCCCTACCGCTGGCTCTTCGGCACGCTGACCAATTACCTGCTGCTGGACCGGCCCCTGCACGACGACCCGGAGGCGGCGACGCAACAGGTGTACGCGGCCCTGGGCGCGGGGCGGAGCTACTTCGTGAACCGGCTCGATGGCGCCGCGCCGTCAATTATCTTCACGGCGCGCCGGAGCGATAAGGTCTACACCATCGGCGACACGGCTGCAATCGCCGATGGCCCGTTGCTGTTCGAGGCCGACGTGGGGCGCAACGCCTTCATCCGCCTGATCGCCGACGGCGAAGTGCTGACCAGCGGGGTGCGCCGCATCCGCCAGAGCGTGGACGCCGGCGCGGTGTACCGGCTGGAGGGGTACGTGGGGGGGAAGTCGTGGTTGTTTACCAATCCAATCTATGTCGAAGACTGAGGTAGCCCTCGGGAGACCCGGGTTTTCCCGCGCCCCTGCCCGCGAGAGGGCTGGCTTGCCCCGGCGGCCCGTCGCGCCGCCAGGGTGGTAGGGATGATCCGGACCAGGCGCCGCC
Source organism: Chloroflexaceae bacterium (assembly GCA_034431835.1). Taxonomy (GTDB): domain Bacteria; phylum Chloroflexota; class Chloroflexia; order Chloroflexales; family Chloroflexaceae; genus JACAEO01. Next base: position 2,246 of record DAOUDA010000052.1, read on the forward strand.
GTGTAGACGGCGAGCGCCTGACCAGGCTGTGCGCGGGCGGCGTCGTCCTCGCCGAGCGCGGCGTGGACCCGGCCCATGCGCAGCAGGCTGCGCGCGGTGCAGGGGTGGCGCCCGCCCAGGCGCGCCTGGTGACCGCTTTCAATGCCGCAACTCGACGCCGGAGGATTCCCGCCCGCCCAGGCGCGCCTGGTGACCGCGCAGCGCCTCGGCGAGCAGGGGCCGCGCCTGCAGCGGCCGTCCGCTTGTCAGGTGGAGCATGCCCGGACGCCCGAGGGTGTTGGCGGTAGCGGAGTGCATGTCGCCGAGCAGGCGACGGCGCATCCTCAGCGCCTCGCGCAAGGAGCGCCTGGCCGCCTCGGCGTTGCCCCGCGCCAGGTGGAGCAGGCCCAGCCGGTTCAGCCCGCGGGCGACGTGGTGCTGTTGGGGCGAGTTCCAAACTCCAGGTGCCAACGAAATACGGTGATCCGCAATCTACAATCGTATCAGCCCTGGGGAAAGAAGAAGTCAACGATCACGCGGGTGGCATCGAGGTTGCCGCTGGCCGCGCCCCCCGCGGCGGCCCGGGGCCGGCGTGGCGGCCAGGCGTGACCACCGCCTCTGACGACGTAAAGCTGCACCTCCGCCCCGCCCGCGCAGCCCGGGTAGACGTGATGCTCGACACTGGTCCCGTCGTCCACTACCGGCGGCAGCGCCGTCACCTGCGGCCGGGCGGCGCAGCCGTTCGCGGCGGCAAAGCGCCCGACCGACTCCGCCGTGCTGAGCACGAACCCCTTCTCGCAGCCGCGTCGCACGTTGGCGCAGACCTCGCCGCCTTCAAAGGGGATGAAGGGGTCGGCGTCGCCGTTGATGCTCAGAAAGTTGATGGGCGCCTGCGGCGCGCACGTTGCCGCGATAGGCCGGGGAATGTTGGCGATGACGGGCGCGAGCCCGGCGAAGACGCCGCGGGTCTCGCAGCCGAGCCGGTAGGCCATCATGCCGCCGTTGGAGGCGCCCGTGACGTGGACCCGTGTCCGGTCCAGGGGCGCGCGGGCGGCAACCTCATCAATCAGGGCCACCAGAAAGGCCACATCGTCAACCCCTGCACGGGACGAGTCGAGGGTGCCCCGGCCGTCGTTCCAGCCCATGCCATTGAAGGCGTCCGGATAGACCACAAGGAAGCCGCGCGCGTCGGCGTAGCGGTCGAAGCCGAGGGCGCGTTGCATGTCGCGGCCGATGCCGTAGCCCCCGTGGAGCACCACGAGGAGCGGCAGGGGCGCTCCGGCGCGGACCTGGGGCGGGACATGCAGGATCGCGCTCCGGTCGCGGCCATCAACCCGCAGCGCGAGGGTGTGGTTGCCGGGCCGCAGCGGGGCGCCGGGAGCGGCGGTCAGCAGGGTGGGCAGGACACATACCGTCAGCAGCAGCGTGACGGTGAGGAAAAGGGCGGCAGGGCGCATGGTGCCAATTCCTTTCTCCCAGACTGCATGTTCGTCATCGCCCGGTCCCATCGGGTCACCAGCTACGGCATTCTAAAACCCAAAATCCAAAATCCAAAATTTCGATAGGCTGGCGCATCGTTCACTTCTTGCGGGGTTCTGCCGGGCCAGGGGACGCCCGCAGGCCAAGCATAGCACCGCATTGTGAACGCACCGTGAAGCTGCGGTGAAGCCCATGCGCACGCAATCAGCTTCCTGTTGCTCCTCAGGCCGGTTCGGGTCCGCCTACGCCGCCGGCGGGCGGCGCCCTCCCCGATCCTCGCCTCAGGCACGGGCGTGGGGAAACCGGCTTTCCTACCCTCCTGCAGACGTGCGGAGGACATCCCGGGGCAGGAGAATCTACCTTTATTATTTTTGTCCGCTCCGGGTAGGAGGGCGGAAGCCGCGGACGTTGCATCGGCCCTGACGCCGTCCCAGGGGCCAGTTTGTTACGGACAAGGATATGATATTGTAGAGAGGCGCGCGCAAGGGCTGGAGGGCTGCGCCTTGCGTTGTTGCATGTCGCGTTCCATTTACCACGGGCCTGGGCACCACGGCGCATCATCACCCTGCCCAGAACGCGGGCGGGTCAGCCTGCGTACGCATACCCCTTACTGGTCCGGGGAAGGTTATGTGTCGCTAACGTGAAAATCCGATAGCCGCTAGCCGATAGCCGATAGGGCCGCAGCACGCGGCGGCCGGACGCGGGCCGGTTTTCATCGGGCGGTGTGTACGCATTTCAT
>DAOUDA010000053.1:0-1740 GCA_034431835.1 Chloroflexaceae bacterium
ACGCCAGTTTGCGATGACGTCCTGACGCCTCAGCGCGTCGGCCAATGGCCCGCGATCAGGCGATCAACACGGAGCGGGTAGACTACCTGAACTCGCGCTACGTGCATAATGGGAGGGCTTCCACCTCCCATGCCCTCTCTGATGTAAACGTGGACTTCGCGCGGGAGGGTCTGGGGAGGGCGAAGCCCTCCCAGAAAAGGCTCCTTTGTCATTCAGAAGGGTGTGGCGGCGCGCCCTGGTCTTCTTCGAGAATGGCGAGGAGGCGCTCCACCAGGGCGCGATCCAGGTCGTCCAGGTCTGCGCCGAGCCGGTCGAGGCGCCGTTCGCCGGCCCAGATCCGCTCGGCGGCCCCGCGCAGGCGCCAGCCTTTGCGCTCGATGTCGCGCAGCGCCAGTTCCACCTCGGCTCGTTCGCCAACGTCGCCGCGGGCCACCGCGGCGATGCCCTGCAGCAGCGGCTCGAACTGCCGCAGCGCCTCGTCGCGACCGTCGGCGTCCTCGCCGTCCAGTGGGGCAACCACGCCGGCCGCGGTGAGCCGCTCAAGCGCCAGGTTGCGCTCGGTTGGCGGCAGGGCGTCGAGGGCCGCCTGCAGGCCCGCGCCGTCGCCCCGTTCCAGCGCCCCGCGCACCGCGGGCGGAAGGCTGGCCAGCAACTCTTCGGTGATCCCGGGATTGACGTCCTCGGCGGCGAAGCGGTGGCGCTCGGCGAAGTCCTTCAGACCGAGTTGCTCGAACAGAGCGGCGGCCTGCTCCAGGTAGGTGCGCGCCAGGTCGGGGCGACCTTTGCGGCGCAAGGCCCACCCGTAGTTGCCGATCTGCGCCGCTGCGGCGTACTGTTCACCTGCGTCCCAATAGAGGCGCACCGCCTGGTTCAACAGGTCGGTGGCCCTGGCCAGGTCCCCCTGCTCCAACAACGCGCGCCCCTGGCCAATCAGGGCGTCGGCCTGCTCCTTCAGTGTTGTGTTCATACACTGTTCCTTATAATCGCACGACCCGGAGGGTTGCGCTGTAGTGTTCCTCACCCTCCCCCAACCCCTCCCTCTCCACCTGCAAGGGGGCGCCGAACGTGGCGAGGCGGGGGGAGAGTAAGCAACGGCTTGCCCGGATCTCATCCTCTCACCTCCACCACCGCCAGCTTCACCCCCAGGCGCCGCCCGTCGGGGCTGGCGCGGTCAAACTCCCGGGGCGTGAACGTCGGCGCGCGGAGTTCCAGCACGATTTCGTCACCTGTCCCGGTTCCCGCCGGCAGGGTGAAGGTGTGCTCGGACCACTCTGCGCCAATCTCGGCCTGGCCCACCGGGGTTGAACCCGCCCACAGTGTCACCGTCACCGGGGCGGCGCCCGCGGGCCGGCCCGAGGCCAGGCGCAGGCGCACCTTCCCTGCGCCTCCCGCGTGACGCAGTCGCACCCGCGCTGCGCCGGTGGTCCAGCGAAACTCTTCTTCGCCGGAACGAAGGCCGTGAAACCCGGCGATGAAGGCGAGATCCAGTCCATCGCCGAGGGGCAGCCGCGCCGGTGGCGGCGTGATGCCCCGTTCCCAGAGCCAGCGCTGGAGATCCTGGAGCGAGGCGGTTTCGTAGGCCAGGTCGGCGCGCGCGCCGGCTGTGTCGCCGAGCGCCCGGCGCACGTCGCCCCGCAGCACCCGCGCCTGGGGATGGTCGGGCAGCACTGCCACTGCCGCGTCGAGGTGCGCCAGGGCGGCGGGCAGATCACCGCTCAGCAGATCGGCGCGCGCCAGGGC
>DAOUDA010000054.1:0-2108 GCA_034431835.1 Chloroflexaceae bacterium
GGCGCCGGAAGTCGCCGACGATGCCGCAGGCGGCCAGGGCGCCCGCGAACTTGTCGGGGTGCTGCTCGGCCAGCAGGGTGGCGATCAGGCCACCCATGGAAGCGCCGGTGATGTAGACCCGGCCCTGACCCTGGTATTGTTGCTTGAAGACCTCCAGCAACTTAAGCAGATCCTGCTGTGCCTGAGGGACCACCAGGCCATTTTCGGCGTAAGTGGTGGTGGCGAAGGCGTAGCCCAGGCCCTGCACGAGGGTTGGCAACGCAACTGGCGGATTGCCCGGCAGTTCATCCTGGAACGTCAGGGGGTCGCCACGGAGCACGTAGCCGTGGGCCCAGAGCACCAGGTCGCCGTTCCAGCCGCTTTGGGGAACGCAGATCTTGTACTGCGCTCCGGTTGACAGCGCGCCCGTAACACAGGTTCCGGGAACCGGGGAGGCACTCGAGACCGGCGCCGCCCGGATGGGGCGGATGCCGCCGGCGCCAACGATCAGGGCAACCAGGAGCGTAACCAGCACCAACCATCGCGTACGCATACGCTACCTCCTTCCAACGCATCGACAATGCAACACGCAAGGTCGCGTCGCGCCGTCGCGGAGCGCCGTCGGGGAAGCGCAATGGTTGCGGCGGGCAGAGGGGTGAGGGGACCAGGCTTTCCCTGGTGGGCGAAACCCGGAAATTTGCGCCTACCGGGGAGGCAAGGGGACGGGGAAACCTGGTTTCCCCATTCCCCTTCAACTGGCGTCAGGGCTACCAGAATCCTCACATCGATGGCCTTAGTATAGACACCGCCCGGCAGCAAGTCAATGATAGTGTAAAGTGTAGTTTAATCTACATTTCAACCTTGATTTACGAAAATATAACTTTCTGGTAGTACTATAGCCTCCGTACCAATCTCGCAGAGGACCATGCGACGGGGCCGGGCCGTGTGCTTGCCAGGGGGGCAACCAGGCGTTCCTCCAGGTCGAGGATGCGACAGCGCCATGACGCGCTGGCGGCTCGCCCTGTCGTGCGACAGGAGGCCAGGTATGCTTCAGCGGATCGCGTTCTATCGCCGGTGGCTGCTGCTCGTGGTCGTGGTTCTTCTGGCGCTGGCGGCCCTGCCCGCTGCCGCGCCCATCGTTCAGGCCCAGACGGCCCCCTATGTGGAGTTGCGCGGCTGGGCCATGCTGCCCGCCGACAGCTTCGCCGCCGGCCCGCCTTCGGGGTTTGCCATCGGACCGGCGAATGGCCGGCGCCCGCCCTTCGCCCAGCAGCCGGTGCAGGGCTTCAGCGCCGTGCTGCCCCTCTGGAACGGCAACTGGCTCGGACTCTCCGACAATGGTTTTGGCGCAAAGGGCAACAGCCCTGATTACCGGCTGCGCTGGTACGAACTCAAGGCTGATTTCCGCCGCGGCAGCGTCAGCGTTGTCGGCTACACCGAGATGAGCGACCCCAACCGCCTCGTGCCCTTCCCCATCGTCAATGGCAACCTCGACCGGGTGCTCACCGGCGGCGACTTCGACCCCGAGTCGTTCCGTCAGGCGCCCGACGGCACGTTCTGGGTCGGCGATGAGTTTGGTCCCTTCCTGCTCCACCTCGATGCCCGCGGCCGCCTGCTGGAGCCGCCCTACGCTACGCCCGTGCCCCCCGCGCTGCGTCCCTTCGCCCGCGGGCTTGATGTGGTGAAGTCCCCCGAACACCCCGACTTCGTGGCCCTGCCCACGCCCGAGGCGCGCCGCGCCGCCGCCAATCTGCCTACCAGCCGCGGCTTCGAGGGCATGGCCCTCAACACCAGCGGTACGTTCCTCTACCTGCTGCTCGAAGGGCCGCTCTTCGATGACCCGGTGCGTAACCGCCTGCTCCTGCGCGAGTTTGACCTGGCGACGAAGCAGTACACCGACCGCATCTGGTTCTACCCGATGGAGGCGCCTAACCATGCCATCGGCGAACTGACGGCGATCAATGACCGAGAGTTTCTGGTCATCGAGCGCGACGCCGGCGAAGGTCCCACGGCCCTCTTCAAGCGCATCTACCTGGTGAGCCTCGACCGGGTGAGCGAGGGCGGCCTGCTGCAGAAGGAACTGCTGGCGGACCTGATGCAGATCACCGACCGGAACAAGATCACCCGCG
>DAOUDA010000055.1:0-11264 GCA_034431835.1 Chloroflexaceae bacterium
CGGCCAGCGCCGACAGCACGCGCGAGTCCGCCCCCGAGCCCCTGGCCACCGCTGGCGCGGCCAGGGCCCCGCCAGCCGCCAGCCCGTTCCCCGCGGCCCGCCCTGGCTTCCCCGCCGGGTTCACCCTGGCCCTGGGGATCGCCCTGATCGCCCTGGCCCTTGCCTGGCGCTTCATCGGGCGGTGATTGCGCGCCTGCGCCACCTTGTGGAGGGCCGCACGGCGAAACTATCCCTTACCGCCATAACGTGTTATCATTGGTGAGCATTTGTCGGTTCCGGCACGTTCATGTTGGTGTGGTCCTCGGCCTCCCGAACTGACACCTCGTTGGTCACGGGCGTGGCTTGGAAGGAGATGGCGGGCAACGTCAACGCCGCGCACTTCCCCACTCTCAACCTTCAGGTTGTCAACCTACTCCTGAGAGGAGCGACGTCATGGACATCGGCAAGGCGTTCTCGTTCGTGTTCGACGATGAGCAGTGGGTCGCCAGCATTCTGCTTGGCGGCCTGATCCTTCTCATCCCCCTCATCGGCCCGATCGCTCTGCTGGGCTACACGCTGGAGACGGCGCGGAACGTGGCCCGGGGCAACCCACGCCCCCTGCCGCAGTGGAACACCTTCGGCGAGAAACTGGGCCTCGGCTTCGCCGGTTTCATTGTCACCCTGGTCTACGCATTGCCGATTGTTGTGTTGAGCTTGCTATTCATTTGCGTGCCGCTCTTCGCCGCCGCAGGCGCCCGAAGCAACGAAGGCGCGGCGGCGGCAATAGGGGGGAGCTTTGCCTGTCTGCTCCCGCTGCTTATCATCCTGGCGTTGCTGCTGCAGCCGGTGATGCTGGCCGGGCTGACGCGCTACCTCCAAACTGGCAGCATTGGCGCGGCCCTGCAGGTGGGCGAGGTCATCGCCATGGTGCGGGCTGATCCGGGGGCCTGGGTGGTCCTCTGGCTGATCTCGCTGCTGTGCGGCTTCGTTGCCAGTCTCGGCAGCGTCATCATTATCGGGTTCATTTTCACCTACCCCTACAGCCAGGCGGTCTTCGGCCACGCGATGGGGCAGACCATGCAGCGCTTCAGCCCCGCGGCGGCCACAACCTATATGCCTCCGCCAGTGGTCTGAGGCGCTACTTGCCAGAGGGGCGGGTTGGGAGGGCAACCGGCCTGTCCCTCGCTCCAACCCGCCAGAGGGGAGGGTCGGGAGGGCAAAGCCCTCCCACGAACTTCCTTCGCGCCCGGGGCGTTGCCCGCGCGGCGCGTAACCATGGATGCGATTGAAGGTCAACCCATGGCATTGCGGAAACTTTCGGCGATCGTCGAGCCGCGGGAGTTCTGCTACCCGTCCAATCTGCTGACCCTGTTCCGGTTGCTACTGGTGGGGCCGACGCTGTATTTCCTGGCGCGGCCCGGGCGTCGCCGGGCCGCGCTGCTCTGCTTTGGCGCAGGCATGCTCACCGATGCCATTGACGGGCCGATCGCCCGCGCCCGCGGCGAGGTCTCGCGCCTGGGCAAACTGATCGATCCCATCGCCGACAAACTTCTGCTCAATGGGACGGCGATCATTCTGTCGCGCACGCGGGGCTTTCCCTGGTGGGTCACCGGCCTGTTGCTCTTTCGTGACCTGGGCATCCTGGCCGCCGCGGCCGTACTGCTCCGCCGCCGCTCCCACATCACCACCGCCGAGAGCGCGGGCAAGCTAACCACCGCGCTCCTCACCGCCGCCACGCTGCTCTACATCGCCGATGGGCCGCGCAGCGGCAAACCGGTGCTCTACCTGGCGCTGCTGCCGTTCACCCTGTCGTTTTTTCAGTACGGCCGCCGCTTCCTTTCGGTGATGCGCGCGCCGGAAGACACGTAATGCCATTTTGGATTTTGGATTTTGGATTGCCATTCAAATCAAATCCAAAATCCAAAATCTATTCCGGTTCGCCCCCGCCCTGGCGGATCTCGTTGGGGGTGTCGATCCAGCCCCGGCGCAGGGCGAAGAGCACCGCCTGGGTGCGGTCGTTCAAGGAGAGTTTGCGCAGGATGGAGGAGATGTGGTTCTTCACCGTCTGCGTGCTGATGTGCAGCGCGTCGGCGATTTCCTTGTTGCTGCCGCCGGCGGCGATGCGTTCAAGCACCTCGATCTCCCGTTCGCTGAGGGGGGTGAAGATCGGGAAATCGACCGCCTCGGGGTCGGTGGCGGTAGCCTGGGGCAGGTTACGAAACTGGGTCAGCACGCGGCTGGCCACACGCGGCTCTTCGAGCACCACATCGTTGATCACATACTCGCCGCGGGCCACCCGCCGCAGGGTATCGGCCAGCGCCTGTGGCGCCACGTCTTTGGAGCGATAGGCGGCGGCGCCGGCCCGCATCGCGTTAAAGGCCCGCTCGTCGCTCTCGTGCATGCTCAGCATCACCACGCCGATGTTGGGGTACTGGCGCCGGACCTGGCGCGTCAGGTCGAAGCCGTTCATCCCCGGCAGGTTCAGGTCCACCAGCATCACATTTGGTTCCTGGCTGGAACCGGCGCTTTGCAGCCACTCGAGCGCGGCTTCGCCGCTCGCCGCCTCGCCGACGATCACGATGTCTTCCTCGGCGCCGAGTGCCCAGCGCACCCCTTGCCGGAAGAGCGGGTGATCATCAACGATCAGCAGCCTTATGGTAGGGTAGGCGGGCATGGGAGCGGCTCCTTTCCCTGTAGCTGTAGCCATTGGCGATAGGTTGTAGCAGGATCGCGCAGGCCGGTAATGCCCGCGGCAGTTAACATACGATGCACCTCCACAAGCGGAAACCCCACCACGGCGGTGTAGCTGCCGCGCACCTCGCGCACGAAGCCCCCTCCGGCGCCCTGGAGACCATACGCCCCGGCCTTGTCGAGCGGCTCGCCCGTGGCCACATACCCGGCGATCTCCCGATCCGACAGGGGGCGAAACGTCACGTCCGCCGCCGCAACCGCCAGTTGGAGCGGCGGAGCGGGCAACGCCAACCCCTGGCGGTGGGCCCGAAGCACGCACACCCCCGTGTAGACGGTGTGACGCCGGCCGGCGAGCCGCGCGAGCATGGCCCGGGCGTGCTCCGCGTCGGCGGGCTTGTTCAACACCTCCCCGTCGAGGACGACCACGGTGTCCGCACCGAGCACCACGGCGTCGCCCGTACGGGCTGCCGCGGCGTGGGCCTTGCGCCAGGCGCGCAAGGCCGGATGGTCGGCAAGGGGCAGATCAAGGACCGGCAGGGCGGCAAGCACCTCGGCGGGCGGGGCTGCGTCGTCCTCCTCCGCGTCGGTGGCAAGGATCTCGAAACGCGCCCCCAGGGCCGCCAGGAGTTCACGCCGGCGCGGTGAGGCGGAGGCCAGCACCAGCCGTGGGTGATCGGGTTGGCGGCGGCGCGCGGCAGGCGGGGAATGCTCAGTTGCCATTGAAACAACCGCGGAGCAAGCAGGCCATGGTGGCCCCGGCATTGCCACCGCCAGGCTGGCTGACATAATGGACCCGATCATAACACGCGGCCCTTGAAAGCGCAAGGCGCGTTGATCCCCGAGAAGGCTTGTTCAAAGGCCAGCAGTTGAAACCGCGCCTCGGGTCGCGTGCGCGCCGGGCGTCGGCCTGCGCCGACGCTTCCCCACCCGCGAAAGCGGGTGGCCGGCCGGAGGCCCGCGGGCGCGAATTCTTTCGCCGGCGCGACTGCCGCGCCCCGCCCGAATGGTCCGGTTCCGCAGCCCCGGCAGCCTCTCCAGCGGCCCTCGCGCGCCGAAATCCAGCGTGGCCCAGATGGCCCGTCACTTCGGCGTCGCCGCCCTCTACGGCGCGCAGATTGGCACAACGGGTGGGATGGCCGGGCGTTTGCTCGAGCATGCAGGCGAACCGTTCACGGGCCATCGGCGCATCTGCCAATCGATGGTGGAGAGGAGGGCCACGTCTTCCCGGAGCCTCCCCTCAGGTTCGGTACCACTATGTGCTCGAGGCGCCTGTCAGGCCACGCGTGAATGGCGCCAGCGGTGCAAGGGGCCGGATTGGGCCTGATCGCGCGCCGCCACCACCTGGGCAACGGCCCGCACCAGATCCTCAGACTCGACCGGTTTGGTCAGGAAGACATCAACTCCCACCCCCACCGCTCGAACCGCGTCGTGCTCCTTGCCACTGGCGGTCACCACTATGATCGGCACGTGATTGAAACGCGCATCGGCGCGCACCCGTTCGGCCAGGCCAATCCCATCCAGGCGGGGCATCATCAGATCAGTGACGATCACATCAATCGGCATCATCTGGAGACACTCCAGGGCCTGCACACCATCACGCGCGCAAACCACAGCGTAGCTGTTCTGCTCAAGCACAAAGCTCAAGAGACGATAGTTGGGAGCGTAATCTTCGACAATGAGCACGGTAGTCATACGGTTTGACATCTCCTGGCACAGAAAGACTTGCTCAAACGCCAGTGGTTACAATCTGGCATAGCGGTGCAGGTAACTGTATCCATCAGATGGCGGATCAAGAACAGGCCGTAGCCGTGCACGCGGACCTGATCAAGATCCGGTTCAGGAACACTCTCGAGATCAAAAGGGATGCCGGTATCATAGAGATCGATCTGCAGCAATCGCTCCTCAAAATGTACGACCATCTCGACAAGAATGCGTCCCTGGTCAAAACTTCTGTAGGCATGTTTAATGATGTTCGTGCAGGCTTCGTGCGTTGCCAGTTGAACATTGTAGATCAGCGTCTCCAGATCAGCGACCCCATCGGCACGATGCAGCATATCGGCAAGGCTCTCGCTAACAAGGTGCAGATAGCTATAGCGGGCCGGAAGATCCAGACGGACGAACTCAGGCGACCGCAGTGTCACATCGCTGCTCCTTTGATCACTACAATGGTCTGATCATCGTCCTGTTCGCGTCCCTGGCCGAAGCGATCAACCTCTTCAAACAGCGCCATGGCCAGGGCCTCGGGCGCAAGGTGGTGCAGACGGTCCACCAGATCCAGTAACCGCTCGATGCCAAAGGTAGTCTCATCGGCGCCGCGCATATCGCTAAACCCATCGGTCGCCACGACCAGCACATCGCCGGGCGCCAGACGCAGGGATTGATTGCGACAATGCGCATCCGGCAGAATGCCCAGGGCCGTGCTTTCGGCGCGCAACAAGACGGCTTCTCTGCCTACCGGACGGTAGATCACCGGCGCGTGGCCGGCGTTGGCGTAGACGAGTTGCTGGCTCCCTACCGCGTACTGACCGACAAAGGCGGTCGCAAACACCCCCACCCGCGTGAAATCGTTGTACAGATCCTCGTTGGACTGGCGCATCACGCTCTCAGGGGTCGGAAAGGGCATAAACTGTGATTTGCTGTGGATGGCGGTGCGGGTCATGGTCATTAACAGCGCCGCCGACATGCCTTTCCCGGTCACGTCGCCCACTGCAAACATGAAGGGCCGCCCCGCTTCGACAATAAAATCGTAGAAATCGCCCCCAACCTGGCGGGCAGGTCGCGACTCGGCATAGATCTCCAACCCATCGATCCTGGGCAGGGTTCGCGGCAGCAAATCGAGCTGAACCCGCCGCGCCAGTTCCATCTCGGTGCGCATTCTGGTCTGCTGGAACATCTCCTGGTAGAGCAGGGTTCGTTCCACCTGGATGCCGGCCTGGTCGGCGAGGGCGCGCGCCAGTTTGATGTCGGGCGCGTCAAACCCGCTGGACCGGTTGATCAGCCCCAGACTGGCCATTACTCGGCCACGGATACGGATCGGCACGTGGAGCAGGCTACGCACGCCCATCGCTGCCGTTTCCGAACTGGTCTCGTCGCAGATGATCGGGCGCTCACTGGTGATGCATTGCCGGTAGAGTTCCCACGCGAACGCATGGGGCAACACACCGTCCGGTTGTTGGATCAGCAGCGGGGTATCGGGCGCGAGCGGCTCGAAGGCGGCAAAACCGCCCTGCGCTTTGAGCATGTGGATCGCTTCGGCCAGCACCGCCCGCAGGATCTCCTCCACGGTAACCAGGTCGCGCATGCTCTGCGTGAGCCGGTACAGCGCGAGCTGTTGATCCTGGCTGATCACCAGATCGGCGGTCATCAACTGCAACTCCTCCTCAAGTTGCAGAAGATAGGCGATCAGCGCGGCATCGGCCCGCAGCCGCTGTTGAAACGCCTCGCCCTTCACCCCGGTGACGCGAATCTCGCCAAGCTCCTCGTCGCCACGAAGAATGGGCGCCATCAGACTCGGCCGCATCAGGCGATGGCTCACGGGCCAGTAGACCAGGGGATGGCCATCCTGGTAGATGCCAAAGGCCGTCGCCCCCAGCGACAACCAGGCCTCAGCCAGGGCTGCAAAGCGTGCATACTGCGAACTGAGCAGTGCCACAAGCATAGCGTGGTTCTCGAAACAGTTCGTACTACAAGAACCCTTCTCTTTCTGGGCGAGGCTCGGAGGGGCCGGGCCCCTCCGAAAACCTTTTCCCAAGCGGCGCGGTTGAGCCGCGCCGCTTCGGAAAGGGAAACGTTGCCGCAACCCGCGGCCCTCACCCCTCCAGGACGCGGTGTCGTTGCAGTATTTCCATCTCCTATTTTACGAAAGCCTGCAGAGCACAATCCTTATCGGCAAAAATGCTGAAGGATTGATCAAGGCGGGTGAGTTCAAAGATCTTGTGGACGGGACGGCGCATGCCGCAGAGGTAGAGAGCCCCCTGCATCTGCTGGCAGCGTTTGAGCGCCTGCACCAGCGTCGCCAGCGCCGTCGAATCAACAAAGGTGGTGTCGGTCAGATTGATCAGCACCCGCGCGCCCGGGGTGGAGGTGGTCTGTTCCAACCAGGTTGCAACTGGCTGGACCGTATTCGCGTCAAAGCGACCGGTGATTTCAAGAATATGTATTTCGTCTGTTATATACGTTCTCATGTCCATTTTCTTGTCTCCTGAGGTGAAAAGGGTCAGTTGGTGAGGTGCGGGGAACCGGGCCTTCCCCACGCTCCGGCCCGCGGAAGGGCCCCGCGGCCAGGTCACGAAGTCTGCTCGCGCCGCGCCGTCAGCACGGGCCGTCACCGTCCGCCCGGGCATACCGGGCAGGCGTGGCAAGGGCTTTGGCAAGCGTGCCAAAGAACCGCAAAAGGCGCACGGAGCGCGCTTCCTCACGCCGTAGATCGAATGGCCGCGCCGGGAGGCGCGAGCAGCAAGGGCCGGCGCCATGTCCGCGCCGGTCATCCTTCCAGGGAGCGGTGCGGCCAACAGGCACGAGGCCCACACCATGGGCCCACCGTCGGCAGTGGTCATATCGGCTTCCTGCAGGATCCGCTACAATACCCCCTGCCCGATGGCTCTCAGGTGTAGGGTTTTTCGAGCAAGAAGGGGTTTTCGGCATCCCAATGCGCTTACGGTCCTCACCCCCCCGCTCCCCTCTCCCTGGGCGGCAGAGCGAGGCGTTGGACGTCCCAATGCCCCAGATGGCGAAGGCGACGCAAGGATGCGCCGGAAAACCCTCCACCTGAGACCTGCCCGATGAGAGGGTCCGGGAGGTGCCCCCCTTACAGCACCATGCTGGATACGCCCGTTCTATCACATACTGATGCACCCCGGGCGCGGCTATCGTATGGAAGGAATGTAACAGGGCCAGGAAACAATTCGCTTACAGGTTCCAGACGAGAGAATGACAGATCATTCACCGGAGCTAAGCGCCTGTCGGGGTATCGCCTGCGGGAGAGGTTGGGAGAGCGCCGCACTCCCAGGATGCCGCGTTCCGCGCCATGGGGGGTACACGAAGGCCGGGCGCATGCGCCACGAACCGCGGGACGGAGGGGCGTCACACCCCTGCTTAAGGTGACAGAAGGCGGCGCGCCAATGACCAGGAACTTACCGCAATTGCCGCACCTGACAGGTTTGTGCAACGTGGCGTGAGGCCGGGATCATTGCCAACTGAATGAAGAAAATGTCACTCGGGCATGATACAATCGAAATTCGGGCCCGAATGCCGCCCGCGCCCATTAACGCGCTCTGCGCATCGGAAAGCCCTGGAGCGTCTCCAGGCGCCGGAAGACTCACGCGCCCTGGATGAATTTTTACACACGGCGACCTTCATTACCCCGGTGATACGAATTGTTATGATACGGTGCGGATCAGAACGGCCCCGACCACGTACCTCGTTCCCCCGGGCCGCCAGATGAAGGAAGTCCATGCTCAGATTCATCTTGCTGCGCCTGCTGGAAGGCCACTTTCGCCATCGCTTGTGCTATCTGGCGCCAGCGGCGCCGATGCTGGCAAGCGAGGCCCGTGTGCGACGCAGCCTCGACGAGCAGCAGCCTTCCTCCTCGCCGGCCAGATCGGTGCATGGAGCCTGGCGCCCCTGGGGGAGATTCGGAGGGAGTTACCCTCCTTGACAATGTACACGTTCTGGTCAAGGTGCATGGAGCCTGGCGCCCCTGGGGAAGATTCGGAGGGCTCTATCCCTCCGAACGAGGAACTATGGCTGCCGCCGTTATCCACACTTATCCACACACGTTTGTAGATAAGTGTGAGTATTTGTAGTAGTGGTGCGCGCAGGTCACACCGAGGTACGATGAAACAGCTTCAACTCGGCCCGCGCCAACGGCGCCTTGCCGGCGCGCTCATGATGGCCAGCGCCGTCCTGGGTCTGCTGGTGAGTCTGGCGGGCATCATCAGCGTGAGCTACGCTGGTGTAGCGCTGCAATCCGGGCTGCAGCGGCAACTCGACACGCTGGAAAGGGCGCTCGACGCCACGAGCGAAGGGTTAACCATCGCCGGCGACTCGCTGGTGGAGGCCGAGCGCACCGTAGGCAACCTGAGCGCCACGGTCGCCGGCGCCTCGCGGACGGTTGCCGATACGCAACCCAGCCTGACTGCCCTCGAGACGTTGATCGGCACGCGGCTGCCAGCGACGATCGTCTCGACCCGCAAGGCCCTGGACAGCGCGGCGGAGACGGCCCGGGCGGTGGACGCGATGCTGCGGGCGGTGAGCATCTTCGGCGTGCCCTACAGTCCCGACGTGCCGCTGAACGTGGCGATTGCGGGCGTGGCCGAGACCCTCGACGATGTGCCGCCGGCGCTTACCGAGATCGCCGAGGGTATCGACACGGCACAGCAGAACACGACCAGGATCGCCGCCGATCTGGTCGAAGTGGCGACCGGGTTGGAAGCCCTGAGCGCCAACCTGGGCAGCGCCCGCGGGGTGGTGGGCCAGTACCAGAAGGTGGTCGAGGATCTCCAGCGCCAGGTCGCAAGTATACGCGCCGCGGCGCCCTTCTGGATCGGCCTGTTGAGCTGGGGGGGCGTTCTGTTGCTGGTCTGTCTGGCCCTGGCGCAACCGGGCTTGCTGGTGCAGGGATGGGATCTCTACCGGCAGGGGCGTGGGTGATGGATCACGGCACCATTCGGACCTACGACGCGCGGGCTGCGGACTATGCCGCGGCGCAACGCGGCAAGACGCCAGCGGCGCTCTACCGCTTGATCGAGCGCGTCTTCGTTCCCGGCGCGCCTACCGCCGACATTGGCTGCGGCAGCGGCCGCGACACCGCCTGGCTCGTGGCCCACGGCTTTCCGGCGATCGGCTACGACGCTTCCCCAGGCATGCTGGCCGAGGCGCGGGCTGCCTATCCGACCCTCGATCTGCGCCAGGCCGCGCTCCCCGATCTGGCGGAGATCCCTGGCGGGGCCTTCACCAATGTGCTGTGCAGCGCGGTCTTGATGCACCTGCCCGCCGAGGCCATCGAGGAGGCGCTGGCGGCATTGTGCCGCATCGTCGCGCCGGGGGGCCGCCTGCTGATCACCTACCGCGCCAGCGAAACCGGCGACCCCCGCGAACCCGACGGGCGCCTGTACACCCCCATCGCCGCCGAGGCGCTGGCCGCCGCCTGCGCGCGCCACGGCCTTCAGGTGTGGCAGCAGACCGCCGAGGCCGACGGGGGCCGCCCCGGCGTGGTCTGGCACGTTCTGGTCGCCGGACGGGCAGGGTAGTTGGATTTTGGATTTTGGATTTTGGATTGATGTGGATGGTCAACAGGAATTGAGAGCGGGGCGTGGGACAGCGGGTTTCTCCACGCCCCTGTGTGTTAGCGTCGTAGCGGTAGCGAGGAACGAGGCCATCCTTACGGTTACGGTTGCAGGCTCCGCACCTGGGCGATGGCCTCCTGGATGCCCCAGAAGGCGGGGCGGGGCGACCAGTCGGCGTTGACGATGCTGAACGACCCCTGTTCGTGGTTGGGGTCACGCCCGTTCTCGCGTTGCAAGACAGTGAAATTCAGGTTCCAGAGGAACATGTTGCTGACCCAGGGGTAGTTGTTGAAGGTGTACCAGATCGCCCCGACGATGTAGTCGCGTTGCGTCTCAAAGCTGATCTGGTTGCCGAACTCGTAGCCCGGGGTGTTGTTCGGGGTGGCCCAGCCGTACTCGGTGATCCAGACCTGGTGATTGCCCAGCCCCGCTTCTTCCATCACGCGGCGCTGGTTCTCCACGTGCCGGAAATAGAAGGAGGGATCATCCGTCCAACCCTGGGCGGAACTGGGGTTCTCGGGGTAGAGGGTCTCGGGCGGATTGGCCGAGCCGCCGGGATGCAGCGCCTGGACATCGAAGTAGTCGCGGATCATGCCGCCGTTGTAGCTGTACATGGCGCGCAGGTACGAAAGGGTATCCATGGCGACGGCGGGGTTGTTGGTGGCGGTAGAAGCCGGCGCGCCGGCAACCACGATGATGCGCGGGTCGGCGTTCTTGATGGCGGTGTAGGCGGCGGCCATAATCTCGACAAAATGGCCGGGATCGCCCGGACCGATGCTGCCGCCGTTTTCATAGGCCAGGTTCTGCTCGTTCCAGATCAGAATGGCGTGCACGCGACCGCTGTAGCGCTGGGCCAGGGCCCCGGCGAAGCGGGCCAGCGCGGCGGGATCCCGGGGCAGACCGTCGGCGCCATTGGCGGTGTACCAGGTCGGGGAACGGGTGATGTTGATCATCAACAGCAGGCCGGCGGCGTTGACATCGGCAACGATGTTGTCGAGTTCGCCCCAGAAAAAGGCCCCGCTGGCGTCCTCGATGTCACGCCAGTGGATCTGCTGGCGAAACCAGGTGAACCCGGCCTCGCGCGCCTTCCGCAGGGCCGTGGCGCGGTCGGTGTAGTACAGGTGGCCAACGACGCCGAAGTTCAGCCGGGTAAGGGTAAGCGGGTAGGGCAGGCCGCCGGGGCCATCGCGCGGTGGGGCGACGGTTGGCAGCGGCGTCGGGGCCACCGCGGTGCTGCCCGGCGGCGGGGGGGGCACGGTGACGCCGGGGAGGGGAGCGGAGGCCCCGGTGGTGGGCGCCACGGGAGCG
>DAOUDA010000056.1:0-3267 GCA_034431835.1 Chloroflexaceae bacterium
GAAGACCGGAGTATCAGACGTACCCGTACGGACGCAGCGCGCTGCGTCCGTACGCACGGTCGCTGTTTAGAGATGGCGTAGGACCGCTATACTTAGTTCATGTGAATATAACCGATAATTTTTTAATTACTGAAAATTTCAGTTAATATTGTGAAATGTTGTTTATTTTTTCTTCAGACGTGTATACCATAGTCGCGGGGTGCTTGCCACACGATGATGGACGATATCGCGCGGCTTTCGGGAAGGCGATCGTTCCACGAACTTGCAGGCCTTCAGCCCGGGGGGCAAGAAGAGGACGACGCTCTAAAACGGTCACCTTTTGCCTCGATACGGTCGTCAGGCGTAGAGCGGCATCCTCTTCGTCAAAACTCTTCATGCCCCGGGTGTGACGAAACGTTCTGCACACGCCGCCGCCCTGGCCCGCCGGGCGCCTGAACGTTACGGCTCGCGTTGCGAAGGTCGCCTCCGTAGCCTGCCGGCGCCGACGCAGGCCGGCTTCGCAAGGGGTAGCCCGCGGCTTATGATCCCTAAGAAATTGAACCGGTATAGCCCGCGAAGGCGGGTTTCGCATCTGCAGCCCATCAGCCGCCGGGCTACAGGGCGCATGCCGGTTTATATTCTGAATGTTCATCAGCCGCCGGGCGAGGGGGAGAATGCAGAACGGTTCGTCGCACCCTCCTTGCCCCCGCAACCACTCATGGTTATGATATGCTTTATACTAAGAACCGGATACTATAGCCGCGGCCGACCTGCGCAACGCGCGCCCTGAACGCCCCGGTGCGACAGAGCCGGAACATCGAGGAATGCGATGCTTGAAATTGAAGTTGCTGTCGCGAAAGTGGCTCACCACGGCAGTGGCGAGAGCGGCGATACCCTGGAGATGATCGAGCGGCCCGGCGGCGGCTTCTCGTTTGTGTTGATTGATGGCGAGGGGACCGGTCGCGGCGCCAAGACGCTCAGCAATCTCCTTGCTACCCGCGCGATTACCCTGCTGAAAGATGGCGCGCGCGACGGCGCCGTGGCCCGCGCCGTGCATGACTATCTGTATACCTACCGCGCCGGTCAGGTGGCCGCAACCTTGAACATTTTATCGGTGGATTATCAGAGCGGCAAGATCTTGATGTCGCGCAACAACCCGGCGCCGTTCTTTGTCATTACGCCCCAGGGCCTGCACAGCTACAGCGAACCTTCGACGCCCATCGGTCTGCAGCCGATGACCAGACCGACCATCACCGAACTGCCGGTTGAACCGTACACCTACATTGTGGTCTTCACCGATGGATTAACCCGCGCTGGCGAGCGTTACGGCGAGGATCTGGCGCTGGGCAACTTTCTGTCCGGCTGGCCGGCCGCGGCGGGGCGCCCGGCCAGCGAATTGACCGAGGAGTTGTTGCGTCGGGCATTGGAACTGGATCGCGGCGAACCGGCCGATGATATGAGCATTCTGACCATGGCCGTATTCCCGCGCCCGGCGACGCTTAAGGTCCGCCGGCTCAGAGCCAGTCTGCCCTTCGAGGCCCCTGTCGGGCCTGCCCCAGATCTGCGCGCCGCCGATGCGGACGAGGGTTGACGCCCGCCTATGAAACCGCCCTTCTCTCCTGAACGGCGCCCGTATCGCACGGCGCGCGAACGGGTGGCGGCCCGGCGCGCGGCACGCGGCCAGGTTGCACCTCGACGAAAGTCGCTGGCGCTTCCCGGGGTAATCCTCCTGCTGGTCACGCTCCTCACTGTCGGCCTCTGGAGCTGGATCGGCGGTACGCTACGCGCCTTTCAGCAGGAGGATCCCCGTCAGTCTGCCGCTGATACCGGCAGAGCGGCCTTCGATGCCGGGGCGCTGCCCCAGGATCTGCGTGAGCCGTTCAATGTTCTGCTCATCGGGGTTGATCGCCGTCCTGACCCCGAGGAAGGCGCGCGTAGCGATACGCTGATCCTCGTTCACGTGAACCCCGCCGGGGGGTGGGCCGGGATGCTCTCCATTCCCCGCGACTCGGTGGTGCAGATCCCCGGTCTGGGAACGGCCAAGATCAATGCCGCCTACGCCCACGGCTACAATAACGCCGAGGCGCTCTACGGCCCGGGCGTCGCTCCCGAGGCCGCCGGGGGCGCTCTGGCCGCCGAGACGGTCGCCGGGTTCCTCGGTGTCCAGGTGGATTACATCGCCCAGGTTGATTTTCACGGCTTTCAACGTCTGGTGGATACCCTCGGCGGCATCCCGATCAATGTCGAGCGCCCGATCTTCGACGCGACCTATCCCTCCGAGGACTACGGCTACGAGCGCCTCTTCATTCCCGCCGGCTTGCAGGTGATGAACGGCGATCTGGCCCTGCGTTACGCCCGCACCCGCCATGCCTCCAGCGACTTCGACCGCTCGCGACGCCAGCAACAGGTGCTCCGGGCCATTTTGCACGAGGTGCGCGCCCGCGGTTTGCTGAGCCAGGCCACGCTGCTTCCCGAACTGGTGCGCGATCTGCAGGAGAGTGTCAGTACCACCCTGCCTCTCAGCGATCTCAACACCCTGCGTGGCCTGGCCGCTCTGGCCCAGCGCCTCGATGCCGAACGTATTCTTACCCTGAGCATCAACCCCAATGATGTGGGGATCGTCTGGGAGAGCGGTTCGGACATCTACTGGGACCCGGCCGACGTGGCGGCCCAGGTGGCGCGGCTCCAGGCCGGTCCGGGCGCCGAGGTCGAACGGGCGCGCGTTCAGGTGCTCAACGGCGCCGGCGTGCCCGGGCTGGCGGGGCGGGTGACGGCCCGGCTGGCGGCGCAGGGCTTTAGCCTGGCGGCCCCCGACGATGCCCCGCGCATCTACGAACGCAGCCAGTTGATTGACTACCGTGGACGACCTGAGACCCTCCGCCGCCTGGCCGAGACGCTTGGCCTGGACCCCGGCGATGTCTACAGCGTGCCGCCGGCCGGTTCGCCATCCGCCGACGGGGTGGACCTGGTGCTGATTCTCGGCGAGAATTATCAGCCGGCGTGGGCCGGTGAGTAGCGCCATCACTGCCACCTGAGGAATTGCGCCTATCGGTTGACCATTGCATTTCGCATCAAGCCCGGGCCGCGCTCCGGAGCACGCGCGGGTTGCACGCTGACGCGAAGGCACAAAGCCGCAACGGGCAGCGCCCTGATGTAACGCGCTAATCCATGTGCGAACTTTATTGGTCTGTAAAGCTATGGGTGTTCTACCTCATCCGTGTTGATGGCTATCACGCCAGTTTGCGATGACGTCCTGACGCCTCAGCGCGTCGGCCAATGGCCCGCGAT
>DAOUDA010000057.1:0-19090 GCA_034431835.1 Chloroflexaceae bacterium
GAGAGGGGAGGTGACGGCCTCCCCTCTCGTTCGACCGAGGGCACCTGGCGATGTCAGAACAACTCTCAGTCGGGCACGCGCCTCTCGCACATCAATCAGCCGCCGTGCGGCGAAGCTGGGAACGGACCATCGCCCTGGTCCTCGCTGTTCTGGTCGCGCTCCTGGCGCTGATCAACCTGCCGTACGCGCCGCCAACCTGGTTCGATGAGGGTTCGCACCTGCACGTGCCCAAGACGCTCGTGCGCTACGGGGTCTACGCTGACATCAGCAGTGAGGGCTTTCGCTACTTCGGGCCGACGATCGGCGTCGGGCCGACGGTGATGCTGCCCGTGGCCGCCGCGTTCAAGCTCGGCGGGGTGGGCCTGCTCCAGGCGCGCCTGGTCATTGTGGCCTATATGGCCCTCGCGCTCGTCGCGCTCTACTTCCTGGCGCGCCGCCTCTATGGCTGGCAGGTGGCCATGCTGGCGGTGCTGCTGGCGCTGGCTTCCCGGACGCTACGTTTTGATGGGCTGATCGAGTACGGGCGCCAGGTGCTCGGCGAGACGCCTGGTATGGCCTTTCTCTTACTCGGCCTGCTCGGGTACAGCGTCGCTATCCTGAAGCCGGCGACGGCGCGGCGTTCCAGCCTGCTCGCCGGGCTGGCCTTTGGCCTGGCTCTGGTGACCAAGAACCAGTTTGTGCTGATCGTTCTGCCATCGCTGGCGCTGCTGGCCCTGCTCGACTGGCTCTACTACCGGGCGGGCAACTGGTGGGTGCGCCTGGCCCCCCCGGTCATCGCTGCGGCGTGCTTCGGGATCTGGAGCGTGGTCATGCTCACCTTTTTTGGTCCTGAGGGTTTCGCGGCGAACCTTGCCAGGACGCGCCAGGCTGCCGGCGGAGCGATCTTCGTGTTTGACTCGGAAGCGAGTCTGCGGGCCGCGCGCTACCTGATCCAGGTCTACGGCGGGTTGCTCCTCCCCGGTCTGGCCTATGGCCTCTGGCGCGCCCGCGCGCGCAGCCCGTGGGCGCTTGCGCACCTGGCCCCGACCCTGATGGCGGTGCTCTGGATCGCCTGGTTCATGATCTCGCTGGGCTGGCCGCGCTACGCGTTCCCCGCCGTCATCCTCGGCTCTCTCCCCGTGGCCCTGCTGGCCCACGATCTCTTCCAGGCCCTGCGGAACCGCCAGCGCGCGGCCCTGGCCTGGCTCGGCGCGGCCTATCTGGCGCTGGTCATTCTGGCGCCGCTGGCCCTGACCACGCGGGTCGTGCTGAGCCCCCGCTACGCCGCCCACGAGATGGCCGCGTATCTCGATCGCAACGTGCCCGTTGGCGCGATCATCGAGACCTGGGAGCCGGAGATGGGCGTGCTCACCGACCACAACTACCACTACGTACCGACAGAACTGCTCGATCCGGCCGTGCGTCACACCTGGCTCGGCGGCCCGCCCGTCCAGTACGATGGGCTGGAAGCCCGTCCACCCTACGTATTGCTCGGCCCGTTCAGCGCCTACACCAGGATCTACCCGGACGACGTGCTGAAGCGGGACTACCAGGTCATCTTCACTGCTGAGCCGTATGCGCTGCTGCGGCGCAGCGCGCCGTGAAACGGAGGCGGGAGCAATGCGGCGCTCACTTCTCATCTTCATCCTGCTCCTCACCTGCTACGCCTACGTGCTGCCCCGCTGGTCGGACTGGAACCAGAACTCGCGGCTGAACCTGGTGCTGGCCATGGTTGACGATGGCACGGTCAGCATCGACCGCTATGTCGCCAATACCGGCGACTACGCGCTTTACAACGGGCGCGCCTACACCGATAAGCCCCCGGGGCTTTCGTTCCTGGCGCTGCCCGTGTACATGGCCCTCGGCCCCGCGCTGAGTATCCCACCGGTACGTGAGCATCTGGAAGCGATCGGCAGCGGAACGGCCTTCCAGTCCACCCTGCGCGAGGATGGCAGCGGCCTGCGGGCCGACAAGCTTCGCTTTGCCCTGGTGCAGTACGCGTTGACCCTGGTAGTCGTCGCCAGTGCCGCGGCGGCTCTGGGGGTCATATTCTACCTGACGCTCCTGCGCCTGGGCGTGGCTCCGTCCCTGGCAGCTCTGGGCGCCCTGGCCTACGGCCTGGGGACTAGCGCCGCCCCCTACGCCGGCAACTTCTACAGCCACCAGGTTGCGGCCGCGCTGCTCTTCGGGGCCTTCTTCGTGGCCTGGCCGCGCGACGATGAGGTGGGCCGGCCCGCCTACGTCCGCGGGCTGCTCTGCGGGCTGCTGCTCGGCTGGGCGGTCATCAGCGAGTATCCGGTCGTGCTGCCGGCGGCGCTGATCGGCCTCTACGCCCTGGCGCGACGCGGCTGGCGCTGGATCGGCCCGCTGGCGCTCGGGGGCGCCCTTCCGCTCGCGCTTCTGATCGTGTACGACCTGGTTGCCTTCGGCACGCCCCTGCCCATCGGTTACGCCCACTCGGCCCTGTGGCAGGAGCAGCACCAGACCGGGTTCATGAGCATCACCGCGCCTCGGGCCGAGGCCCTCTGGGGCCTGACCTTCGGAACCTTCCGCGGGCTGTTTGTGCGCGCGCCGTGGCTACTGCTTGCGCTGCCGGCGGCGATCGTCTGGTGGCGTGGCGGCGCGCGACGCGCCGAGTGGTGGCTCCTGATCCTGGCGCCGCTGAGCCTGATCCTCTTCTATGGATCATCGGCGATGTGGTGGGGCGGCTTCGCCGCTGGCCCGCGCTACATCGTACCGATCATTCCCTTCCTGGCCCTGAGCGCGGCCTGGCTTGCCGCCCGGCTCTGGGCGCAACCGGTGGGACGCGCGGCGGTGATAGCTCTGGTCATCGGTTCAGTTACGCTGGTCTGGGTCGAAAGCGTCGCACAACAACTCTTTCCCAGCGACGCGATCCGTAATACCTGGACCGGTTACGTGTTCCCCGCCTGGGCCGCGGGAGATATCGCGCGCAATCTGGGCATGGCCCTCGGCCTTGCCGGCGCGATGAGCCTGATCCCGCTGCTGCTGGCAACCCTGGCCCTGGCCACGTTGATGGTGATCCCGGCGAACCAGCGGCGATCGCGGCCTTCGGCAACTGTCGGGGTCAACACCGCCCTGCCAAACGAGGATGGTATTTGACGGCAACCGGCGGATGTGGAGCAGCGGCTTTCCGGACACGCTCCTTCGTGGACGGCCTCGCCCTCCCACACCCTCCCAGCCGGAGGAAGAAATCCATCAAAACCGACGCAACACGTGAGTCTGCCATGCGCATTCTGATGTTGACCCTGGTGGCGCCCTACCCGCCCGACAGCGGCCCCAAGGTGAAGACCTACAACCTGCTCCAGTACCTCGGCCGGCATCACGACGTGACCCTCGTCTCGCTGGTGCGTTCCGAGCAAGAACGGGCCCATGCCGAGAGCCTGCGAGGCCTGTGCAAGGCAGTCTACACGGTGCCCTTCCGGCGCTCGCGCTGGTGTGACGCGCGGCACCTGTTGAGCAGTATGCTGACCGGCGAGTCGTTCATCATGCGTCGTGACGCCTCGCCTCAACTCGATGCCCTTCTACGCGACCTGGTCCGCCACGAGACGTTCGACATCATCCACGCCGATCAACTCAACATGGCCCGCTTCGCGGCGGACCTGCCCGGCGCGCGGGTACTGGACGAGCACAATGCGGTCTGGACGATCGTCGCCCGCATGGCCCGCCACGGCGGCCCGTTGCCGAAGCGACTGTTCCTCGAACTCGAGGCGCGACGGTTGCGCCGCTACGAGGCCCGTATCTGCGCCCGCTTCGATGCCCTGCTGGCGGTGAGCGAGCCGGATCTGCGCTTCCTCCAACTGGCTGCCGCCGAGGCCGGGACCAGCCTGCCGCCCACGGCGATCATTCCCATCGCCGTGGACGCGCGCGGCGAAGCGCCGGTACAGCGGGTTGCAGCGCCACGCACCATCCTCAGCATGGCCACAATGTTCTGGCCGCCAAACGTTGACGGGGTGCTGTGGTTCGCCCATGAGGTGTATCCGCTGGTCAAGCGCGAAGTGCCGGAGGTAAACTTCGCGGTCGTTGGCGCGCGACCGCCGGCGACGGTGCGCCAGTTGAGCGAGCACGACCCGAGCATCGCCGTGACCGGCTACGTTGAGGACCCCCGACCGTACCTGGAGCAGACCGCCGCGCTGATCGTACCGGTACGGGCCGGGGGCGGCATGCGGGTCAAGATCCTCGAAGCCCTGGCCCGCGGACTGCCGATTGTCTCGACCACCATCGGCTACGAGGGGATTGACCTGACGCCGGGCGAACACCTGCTGGTCGGCGACACCTCCGCCGACTTCGCGGCGGCCCTGGTGCGCATCCTGCGCGACCCGGGCCTGGGGCAACGCCTGGCTGCCACCGGGCGCCGCGTGGCCGAGGAACGCTACGACTGGCGCGTGGTCAACCCGCGCGTGGAAGCGGCCTATGCCGCGGCCCTGGCCCGCGCAGAGGCGCGGGGGGCCGCCGCATTTCCGGTGCACCGATGAGCATACTATCCACCTCACCTGATGGGGTCAGCGCCGAGGGAGCAGGTTCGCGCTTGCGGATCCTCTTCGTCGCGCCCTACGCGCCCTCACCGATCCGCGTGCGTCCCTTCCAGTTCCTGCGCCAACTCGTGGCCCGGGGCCACGCGGTCACCCTGGTTTGCCCCACCAGCGGGGCCGACGATGGCCAGGCGCTCGACACCCTCCGCAGGCTGTGCCCGACCGTGGCCGTGCCGCACGGGCGCCGGGCCATCCTGGAAGCGTACCTGCGCGCCGTTCCCGGCTCACTGCCGCTCCAGGCGGCCCATTGTCTCAGCCCGGCGCTGGTGCGGGCGGTGCGCGAGGCGATGGCCAGTGACAGGTTCGACATCGTGCACATCGAACACCTGCGCGGCGCCGAGGTTGCCCGCGTCGCCGCGGCCGGGCTATCCGGCGCCCCGCCCCTGGTGCTGGACGCGGTTGACAGCATCAGCCTGCTCTTCGAGCGGGCCTTGCGTCACAATCCCGCTCCGGGAACGCGGGCCATGGCGCTGCTCGACCTGGCCCGCACCCGGCGCTACGAGGCGGCTTATGGGCAAACCTTCGCCCAGGTGGTGATCACCTCGCCGGAGGACCGCTGGGCGCTGGAGACCCTGCGCAGGCAGTTCAAGCAGCCCCCTGGCGCGCCGATCCGGGTCGTGCCGAACGGGGTGGACTGCGACTACTTCCAGCCGCCGCAAACAGCGCGTGAACCGGCCACCATCCTCTTCAGCGGCAAAATGAGTTACCACGCCAACGAAGCTGCCGCCCTGCACCTGCTGCGCGCGATCATGCCCCTGGTCTGGCAGCGGCGCCCCGACGCGCGCGTGGTCATCGCCGGGGCCAACCCCGGGCCGCGCCTGCGGGCCTGGGGGCGCGATCCGCGGGTCGAGATTACCGGCTACGTCCCGGAGTTGCGCACCTATCTGCAGCGCGCCACCCTCGCCGTGGCGCCGCTCACCTACGGCGTGGGCATTCAGAACAAAGTGCTGGAAGCCCTGGCCTGCGCCACACCGGTGGTCGCCGCGCGCCAGGCCACCGTCGCGTTGCAGGCGCGGGCGGGGGTTGAGTTGCTGGCCGCCGAAAGCGTCGGCAACTTCGCTGACGCGATTGTCACGCTGCTCGAAGACACAACCTTGCGCACGCGGCTGGGACAGGCTGGCCGAGTCTACATCGAGCGCCATCACACCTGGAACGGCAGCGCCACAGCTCTGGAACGCGCCTACCACGCCGCCCTGCAGACGACCCTTTCCTTCGGTTCCGGACCGTAAAGCCCGCGCCGCTCACTGCCCACTTCAGAGTCGATCCTGGGAGGTCTGCGTCCTCCCCGACCCTCCCACGGTAAGGGGGCGTGGGGGAACCCGCTTTCCCCATGTTCACCTACGGCGCGGAGGGCTGCGCCCCTCCTGACGGCCCCAAACGGGCACGCACCAGGCCGCGCAGCGAAGCGGAGTCTAAACGAACTGTCAGATGCCCAATCGGGACGATTTAGTAAAAAGTTAGAAGCTTCTGGCATACTGGAGGCCGTAAGCGGGCAGAGCGCCTCTCGCGGAGCACAGGGCCGTGCGGGGCCGCCAGAGCCAGGCGAGGAGAAAACAGACAATGCAAACGTTCGATCTATCTATTGTTGTTCCTTGCTACAACGAGGCCGAAGGCATCCCCACGTTGCGCGATCGGATCGGGCAGGTGCTCCCTGAATTGCGCCAGCGCGGTAGCGTCGAACTCATTCTGGTTGATGATGGCAGCCGCGACAACACCGGGGAACTGCTCGCCAGCGCCTTCCGTGATGTGCCCGAGGCGCGCATTGTCACCCACCATCGTAATCGCGGCCTCGGGGCGGCCCTGCGCACGGGCTTCGCGCACAGCCGGGGCGCGGTGATTGTCACCTGTGACAGTGACGGGACGTACCCCTTTGCTGAAATTCCGGCGCTGCTCGACCGGTTGACGCCCGATGTCGATATCGTCACTGCCTCGCCGTACCATCCCGGAGGCGGCATCGAGAACGTGCCGGCGTATCGGGTGGCGATTAGCAAGAGCGCTTCGCTGTGCTACCGCCTGCTCATTGACTGGAACATTCACACCTACACCGCGCTGTTCCGCGCTTGCCGCCGGGAGGTGATCGAGCGGATCGCCACCCACGCCGATGGTTTTCTGATGGTCACCGAACTACTGGTTGAAGCCCGGCTGGCCGGTTACCGCATCGCGGAGTACCCGACAACCCTGCGCGTGCGCCGCTACGGGCAATCCAAGGCAAAAGTGCTGCGCATCACCCGCACCCACCTGCGCTACATGGCCGGCCTGATTGGGCGGCGCCCCACTGGTCTACAGGGTTGGAACATAGCGCCGCGCCCCGAGTGAGTAATCGCCCTCGCAGTCGCCTGAAAGAGAGCCAGGGAATGCAGCATATCGACGAAGTGACCGCCCCCGTGCGCGTCTCGGCCCCAAACAAGGCAACGGCACGGCGAATCGGAGGCTTGTTGATGAGCACATGGATGCTGATCCTGATCGCGACCGTCATGGGAATTGTCGGTCAAACGATGCTAAAACACGGGATGAATCAGATGGGTCCGCTGGGCCTGAGCGCTGAAACGGTACCGGGGATCATCTGGCAGATCGTGCGCTCCCCATAC
This sequence comes from Chloroflexaceae bacterium, assembly GCA_034431835.1. Classification (GTDB taxonomy): domain Bacteria; phylum Chloroflexota; class Chloroflexia; order Chloroflexales; family Chloroflexaceae; genus JACAEO01. The sequence goes on from DAOUDA010000057.1 coordinate 7,118, forward strand.
GTTATTGGGGGCTTGCTCATCTACGGTTTCGGCACCTTCTTCTGGTTAATCACCCTTTCACGGATCGACCTGAGTGTTGCCTATCCATTTGTGAGCCTGAACCACGTGCTCCTCTTCCTGATCGGCTGGCTCATTCTGCGCGAGAGTGTCAATCCCCTGCGAGCGGCCGGGGTCGCCGTCATCTGCGTCGGCATGATCCTGGTGGCCAGATCGTAGCATACCAACGCCGAACGCCTGTACAACGCCAACGCATGTTTCGACCCGTTGACTACTGAGTTCCCAATGTAAGGCCAGCTACGGCGCCCTGGAGCTAAGGCCGTGTGGCTTAGCCCCCGGTAGAGAGTCGTGACACCTATGATTAACCCACTCAACCGCTATCTCGACCTGGTGTCGCAGAGCCTGCAACAACTGCCGCATGAACCTCTCCAGGCGATTGCCGATGCACTCTGGCACACCTACGAACGCGACGGAACGATTATTGTCTGCGGCAATGGGGGCAGTGCCGCGACGGCCTCCCACTTTGCCTGCGATTTGACCAAATGGACGATCAAGCCCGGGGTGCGCCGCGTGCGAGCGCTGGCCCTTACCGACAACGTCCCGGTGATGACCGCCTTTTCCAACGATCAGGGCTATGCCGACATCTTCGTTGAGCAGTTGATGACCCATTACCGCCCTGGCGACCTGCTGTTTGCCATCTCGGGGAGCGGCAACTCGCCGAACGTCCTGGAAGCCGTCAGTTGGGCCAATGCCCAGGGCGCGGTCACCGTCGGTCTCACGGGCTTCGACGGCGGCAAGCTGGCCCGTCTGGCTCAGATCAGCTTACACAGCGCAACCTACCACATGCCGGCAGTCGAAGATGTGCACAGCGCCGTCTGTCATTCCCTGGCGGTCACGATGGGTCTGCGCATTGAAGAGAGCCTCCTGGAGGTGAGCGAGGTACAGCCTGAACCGTACTACGCCCTGGTTACGCGAACCACAGGAGGAGGCCGGCCATGATCCCCGTCGCCCGTCCTCAGATCGGCCCTGAGGAGGAGGAAGCCGTCCTTGCCGTGCTGCGTTCGGGCATGCTGGCGCAGGGTCCTGAGGTTGCACGGCTCGAAGCGGCCTTCGCAGCGGTCTGTGGCGTGGCGCACGCCATTGCCGTGAGCAATGGCACGGCGGCGCTCTTTCTGGCCCTGCGGGCCCACGACATTGGCCCCGGTGACGAAGTAATCACCACACCGTTCAGCTTCATCGCCACCGGCAACAGTATCCTGATGGCCGGCGCCCGTCCGGTCTTCGTGGACATTGATGAGCCAACGTTCAATCTTGACCCTGCCCAGGTGGAAGCGGCAATCACGCCGGCGACGCGGGCGATCATGCCCGTCCACCTCTACGGCCAGCCGGCGGCGATGGACGCCCTGTGCGCCATCGCCGAGCGACACGGGCTGGTGATCATCGAGGATGCCGCGCAGGCGATCGGGGCCCACGATCGGGGGCGCCCGGTGGGCAGCTTCGGCACTGGCTGTTTTTCGCTCTACGCCACGAAGAACATCATGTCAGGCGAAGGCGGGATGATCACCACGAACGATCCGCAGATTGCCGACCGGCTGCGGCTCTTGCGGAGCCACGGCAGCCGGGTGCGGTACTACCACGATTTCCTGGGCTACAACTTTCGGATGACCGACCTCCAGGCAGCGATCGGCAATGCCCAGCTTGCCAAGCTCGAGCGCTTTACCGAGCGCCGGATCGCCAATGCCGCCTTCTTCGATCGGACGATTACGCACCCCCAGGTGCTCAAACCATTCGCCCGGCCCGGTGTGCGCCACGTCTACCACCAGTACACCGTGCGCATCCTGGGCGATCGTGACGAAGCGATGCGCCAGCTACGCGCCGCAGGCGTCGATACCGCGGTGTTCTACCCGTTGCCCATTCCGCACCAGCCGATGTACCGCGCGCTGGGCTACGACCAGTCGCTGCCGGTCGCCGAACGGCTCAGCAGCCAGGTGCTGGCACTGCCGGTCCACCCCGGCCTGAGCAACGAGGAACTGGCCCACATCAGCGAAGCGGTGAATGCGCTGTCACTGGAGACCAGCGAGGTGCTGAGCCGGTAGTTCTGCTTACCCCGGTAGGGGAGGCGTGGAGGGGCTACGCCTCTCCGAAAGGGAAATCTTGCGGGGGCCTGCGGCCCCCGCAACCCCCGCCGAGCCGAAGTCGCGTCGTAGTACCGGTGTGCATGAACGGAGGCAGAACCCTTTTCATTGCTGCAGTTGAGCAGCGAAGTCACAGGTTTTCTGATCTGAAATAAGCATAGGAAACACCTGATGATTGATATCATTGGCGGTGGCATTCTAGGACTTACACTGGCTCACGAGTTCTTGAAATGTGGCAAATCGGTCAGGGTCTGGGAGCGCGCTTCCAGCCTGGGCGGTCTGATGGGACGCACCACCTTCGACGAACTGGGCGGCATGAGTTGTGATCGTTACTACCACGCCATCCTGAGCAGCGATCAGACCCTGATGAGCCTGATGGAGGAACTGGGCCTGCGAAGCCGCCTGCGCATGGTCTCAACCAGAATGGGCTTCTACCACGATGGGCGCTGCTATCCTATGACAACGCCCCTCGAGTTCCTGCGCTTCCCACCTCTGAACATGATCGACCGGATGCGGCTGGCGTACACCATTCTGGCGTGCCGGCAGATCAAAGACTGGCGCGCCCTGGAGCAGATCCCGGTCGCGGAGTGGCTGCGGCAACTAAGCGGTGAGAAAACGACCCGCCACATCTGGGAGCCGCTGTTGCGGGCCAAGTTCGACGGCGACTTCTCGCAGGTGCCCGCGACCTACATCTGGTCACGGCTGGTACGCACCACCGATACGCGGACAAAAGGGGGAAGCCAGGAATTGATGTGTTACCTGCCCAATGGGTACCAGGAGTTGATCGACGCACTGGCGGCAGCAGTGCGCGCCCGCGGGGGAACGATCACCACTGGCGCCACGGTTGAGCAGGTGCGCGTCGCTGATGGGCGCGTAGTGGGCCTGAGCATCAACGGCGCCGAGTATGCGAGCGACCAGGTGATCATTACCACGCAGACGCCGATCGCTCGCCGGCTGCTACCGCCCGAGGCCGCGGCCGTTAGTGAGCGCTGGAGCCGCCTGGAGGGCTTCCTGGGCATCGTTTGCGTATTGCTGGTGCTGCGCCGCAGCCTGACACCGTACTACACCCTGAACATCACTGACGAGCGTATTCCCTTCACGGGCGTTATCGAGACAACGAACCTGATCGATCCGGCCTGCGTGGGCGGCTACCACCTGGTCTACCTGCCCAAGTACGTGGCACCGGGTAGCCGCTACGCCACTATGCCCGATGACGAACTCCGCGCAACCTTCCTCGGCCACCTGCGCCAGATGTTTCCCGACCTGCGCGACGAGGAGATCGCGGCGATGCGCATCGGCCGCGAGCGTTATGTCGAGCCATTGCATCCCGTGGGAATGACCGACCTCATCCCGCCGATACGCAGCGAGATCGCCGGGCTCTACCTGGCCAACACCAGCCAGATCTATCCGCAGTTGACGAACGGCGAGTCGGTGTGCGCCTTTGCCCGCCGAACCGCAGGAGAAGTCATCGCTGACGTTGCCGGGCGCAACACGCCTGCCCTGGCAACCCCGGTCAGCGCCTGATACCCTTCATGAAATGAACGGTGGGGACAGCTATGAACAACCAGCTACTTGACATTCTAACCGGACAGCTCTTCCCAGCCAGAGAAGCTCGGCGCAACGAATGGCGATGGTTGCTCCTGGGGATCGGGCTGGGCGATGCCCTTTGCGTGGCCGGAGGGTTCGTCCTGGCCTACCTGCTTCGTTTCTTCACCGACTGGGCGATCTTCTACCCTGGGGATGCGCGTATCGGCTTCTATGCAACGTTGATCGCCTTGCTCGTCCCATCCTGGGTGGCGCTCTTCGCCCTGTACGGTCTGTACAACCCTCAGATCATCTTTGGAGGCACTACCGAATACGCCCGCATTTTCAACGCCTGTACGGTGGGCCTGCTGGTGATCATTGTGCTCACGTTCCTCCAGCCGGACTTTGTGATCGCGCGCGGATGGCTGCTGCTGGCCTGGGCCTCCGTCTCGGCGATGGCGATCGGATGGCGCTTCATCGCCCGGCGCGCGGTCTACTCGCTTCGAGAACGTGGCTACCTGATGCAGCGTTCGGTGGTGCTGGGCGCCAATTCCGAAGGGCGGGCAGTTGCCCAGCAACTGAATGCCTCAAGCGAGGCCGGCGTACGCGTGATTGGCTTTATTGACGATCACCTGGCGCCGGGCACGGAAGTGCTGCCGGGAGTGCCGGTGCTGGGCCCGGTTACGGCCTTTGAGGCCATTGTCACGCACACGGGTGTGGACGGCGCGATCATTGCCGACACCGAAATGGTGCGCGAGCGGTTGCCTGCGGTGTACGGCGCCATGGAAGCCCTGCGCCGCCTTGACGTTTCGCTTGCGCCGGGGATCTTTGAACTCCTGACCGTCGGGGTGCAGGTGCGTGAGCGGGGTTCCGTGCCCCTGCTGGCGCTCAACAAGACGCGCATTACCGGTCTGCACGCGGTCGGGAAGGAAATTATCGATCGGGGAGGGGCGCTGGCGGCCTTGATCCTCCTTAGCCCCCTGCTGGCACTGGTTGCCGTGCTCGTGCGCCTCGACAGCCCGGGGCCGATCATTTACCGCCGCCGGGTCGTAGGAGTGGGCAACCAGACCTTCGACGCCTTCAAGTTCCGCACCATGCGGGTGGATGGCGAGAAGTTGTTGACACCCGAACTGCGTAAAGAACTGAACGAGACCGGCAAACTGCAAAACGATCCCCGGATTACCCGGCTGGGGCGCTTCCTGCGGCGCACCAGCATCGACGAACTGCCCCAACTGGTGAATGTGCTCCTGGGTCAGATGAGCCTGGTTGGCCCGCGGATGATCACCACCGACGAACTGCGGCACTTTGGGCGCTGGCGCTACAACCTCGTCACGGTGCGCCCCGGTCTCACCGGGCTGTGGCAGATCAGCGGACGCAGCAACCTCGGCTATGAAGAGCGCGTGCGCCTGGATATGCACTACATCCGTAACTACTCGATCTGGCTCGATCTCTACATCATCTATCGCACCATCGCCGTGGTCATATCGGGTCACGGAGCCTACTGAGGGCGCAAGTCATTTGCACGATGCCCGTACCGACGGGTCGTAGAACCATCGCATCGTGTCTGGAGGCTGTTATGCGCGCACCACTTCGCGCTGGCGTTATCGGCGTCGGCAGCATGGGACGGAACCACGCCCGCGTCTATGCCAGCATGGACGGAGTCGAACTCGCCGCCGTGAGCGATACCGATCCGAATACAGCAGGGCGTGTCGGTGACATGTACCGCTGCCGGGCCTACACCAACTATCGGGAGATGTTGGAGGAAGAGCGTCTCGATCTGGTATCCATTGCTGTACCGACCAGACACCACTTCGAGGTTGCGCGGGACGTGATCGATCACGGCGTGGCCCTGCTGATCGAGAAACCGATCGCCGCGACGGTAATTGACGGATACGCGCTGGTAGAAGCCGCCCAGCGCAAGGGCGTGCTGCTTACCGTTGGTCATATTGAGCGCTTCAATCCGGCGATCATCGCGCTCAAGCAGCAACTCGATGGCCACGAACTCGGCCACATCTTTCAGATCACCGCGCGCCGGGTCGGTCCCTTCCCGGCGCGGATCATGGACGTCGGCGTGGCCATCGACCTGGCCACGCACGAGATGGACATCCTGAACTATCTCCTCGGCTCGAAGATCAGCCGGATGCACGTCGAACTGCACCGCCACCTGCACCGCTCGCACGAAGACATGCTTTCGGCGGTGCTGCGCTTCGAAAACGGCGTCGTCGGGATCCTCGACATCAACTGGCTCACACCTACGAAGATTCGCGAACTCAGCATAGTTGGCGAGCGAGGGATGTTCGTCGCCAACTATCTCACCCAGGATCTGACCTTCTACGAGAACGATGAATGCGTGGGCAAGCACTGGCCGGCACTGGCGACGATGGGAGTAAGCGAAGGTCGCATGATTCGTCACAAGGTGCAGCGGCGCGAGCCGCTCTTCGAGGAACTGCGCTCCTTTGCGGAGGCGGTGCGTGATGGTCGCTCGCCGGTTGTCAGTGGCGAGGACGGCATCGCGGCGCTGGCGATGGCGCACCAGATCATCCGATCGGGGGGTGTCGCGCAGGGCGGAACCAACGTGGTTGAACTGACGATTGGTGCTGCTGCATGATCAACTGGCCCGCAATGGTACGCGCAAACGGGCCGTTACGGACCCTTGCGGTTGCGGCGCTCGACAAAGCGATATAACGGAGGGTGCGGGAGGGATTCGCCTTCCCAAACCCTCGTCTCAGGAACGGCACCGGACAACGCCCCTTACGGTCGGAAGGTATAGCCCAGGTCGCGCACGCGAACAATATGGGCCGGTTTGAGCGGATCTGCTTCGATCTTGCGGCGCAGCCGTCCGATGTAGACGGGCACAAGATTGCTATCGGTCGTATCGCCCAGCCCCCATACCTTCTGCAACAACTGCCGGGTGCTGAGAACGCAACTGGCATTTTGCACCAGGTAGTAGAGCAACTGGAACTCGCGCTCGGTCAGTGTTTGTTCGTTACGGCCCTTGATGACCACGCGCCGGCGAATCGGGTCGAGGTTCAACGGGCCGACGGTGATGGGATGGTGGGCCACGTGAACGTGCAGATCACCATCGCCGTACCGGCGCATAATCGCTTCGATGCGCGCCAGCAACTCCGTAGGATTGAAGGGCTTCTGCAATACATCATCGGCGCCCAACTTGAGCGCCTGTACCCGTTGCACAACGGAGTGCTCCTCGGACAGGAAAACTATCGGCGTATGGTAGTGTGAGCGAACCTCGCCGCACAGTGCGTACCCCCCGGCCTCCGGGCACTGCTCATCGAGGAGCAAGAGGTCGATTTGCTTTCCATTCAATGCCTGACGTACACCCTGATCATCGACCTCGTGTTGAACCGTATATCCCACATCCTCGAGCAAGAATCGCGTCATGCGCGAGTAAAGGATGTCGCTACTGGCAATCAGAATATGCATGGCCCCCCTGCCATTTGACCACACCCTGAGTTGTAGAAACCTCGAGCGTGCTACGAAGTCTCAGTGACCTCCATAGTTGACGACACTACGACCGACCACCGATCCGTATGCCATGCCCTCTACGGCTGCGCCGCACCACGGCAAAGGAACAGAGGCGTTCATGGAAGGCGAAGCACTTACACAATCTCCCGTTAGAGAGGGGATGGGGAAAACCTGGTTTCCCCACACCCCTCCAAACCCCCAGGGAGAGCCTTAACAGCGTCATTCAGCCGCAAGCACAGCAGCGGTTAGCGGGTGTCCCCACACCCCTCCAAATCGCCAGGGAGCGACACTTACCTCGTAAAGATCTGGTGCGAAACGTACACTTGACGGGTACGTGCGGCTCAACAACCCGGTGGTGTTGGACGGTTTTCTCTCGCGTGCCCCCAACCCGACATACCCCGCCCGCCATACTCGTTACTGGACGGTCGGCAAGGGTTCAGTCGAAGGGACAGAAGCGCGAGAGGGAAGCTTTCGAGGACCCCTGCTGACGGGCAGCGTCAGGCTGATGGGTGTTAAGCTGGAAGTATGGAGGCGCAAGTATGCTATCTTCTTTCACAAGGATTGTCAAGTATAGAAAACATACGTCCGTGCCGAGGATCGCTCATATCCGTTAAGGAACAGTTTCGCTACAAACCCCTGCGCGTACCATTTCGGGGAGGGTACGGATAGCGGGCGCCCGCCATAATCCTCTAGCGCCCCGCGGCAGGAGACCCTTTCGGGCTACGCGCGGGCGCAGGCCCGCCAGGGATGGAACCAACGGTTGCAGGGAAGCTACACCGCCCCGCAACCCTCGACGATGGTTACGCCAGAGACAACGAGCGCGGCTGTCGATCCGACAGCCGCGCCACGACCCAATCCACTGCTAGTGACGGTGCGGTTACCGCGGATCAAGCCTCTCCAGCAAGCGCCACCCTCCCGGCAGTGCCAGGGCCGCCAGCAGGATCTTGATCGCGTCGCCTGGCAGGAACGGAATCACAGCCAGATTCAGGAGCGCCACAACATCAACGCTGCCCCGGAACAGCGCCGTTGCCCCGGCCAGCCAGAGAAAGCCCAGAACCAGAATGATCACGTTCCCCAGGAGCATCGCGGGAACAGCCGTCCACACCTTCCGATCCCAGCCGCGATGGGCCAGCGCGCCCACCACCGCCGCGGCGATCGGGAAGGAGAACAGGTACCCCGCCGTCGGACCAATAATGACCGGAATACCGGGAATGCTGCTCGGCGTCCAGGCGCTGCGCCCGCCGGCAAACACGGGCAACCCCAGCAGGCCCTGGGCCAGATAGACGAGCATGGTCAGCGCGCCCAGGCGTGGGCCCAGCAGTGCTCCGATCAGCAACACGCCGAAGGTCTGCCCGGTGATGGGCACCGGGGTGAACGGGAGGGGGATGCTGATCTGCGCCGTAAGCGCCATGAGCAGGGAACCTGCCAGAACCAGCAGACCATCGCGGACGAAGGGGCGTTGGAGCGCGCCCCGCATGGGCACCAGTCGCTGCGCAAGGGTGCCCGGGCTCGAAACGCCGGTGTTGCTCATAGGTACCGCTCCTTTTCTGCTACGCCGGATGGGGCTGATTGTAACATATCTGCCATCTTCTGCCGCAGGGCGCGTTGGCGCCTCCCGCAACGTCTCTTGCACGAATGGTACGACGATTTCCGGGAGGGCTGCGCCCTCCCAGACCCTCCTGTGCGGGGCGTATGTTCACAGCAGCCTTGTGGTATCATGCACGCTATGAATGTCGCCTCCTCGTTGAACGGCCGGCCGATCCGCGTGGCGATGCTGGCCCGCGTGGTCTTTCCGCTGCACGGCTATGGCGGCATCGAGCGCCATGTCTTCCATCTGGTCACCCACCTGACACGGCTTGGCGCCGCGGTGACGCTGTACGTGCAGTCGGCCGACCCGCGCCGCCAGACCGCCGATGACGAGGCTACCCGCGCCGTGACGCAGGGGTTGCACGGCCTGATCCAGTTGCGCTACGACCATACCTCGCCCTGGCTGCCGCCCAACGGGATCGCCGGTCGCCAGATCAACTATCCCTGGTATTCCTGGCGCCTCGGCTGCATGGCCGCCCGCGCCGCCCGCGGGGGAGCCTACGACGTGGTGCACAGTCAGGGCCTCTGCGCGACCGGCTATGGTTTTATTCGCGCCCGTGATCCACTGTTGCGCGCCCTGCCCTTTGTCGCCAACCCCCACGGTATGGAGGAGTTTCGCACCCCTGACCGGCGCAAGTGGCTGGCCTACGCGCCCTTCCGCGCCCTCTACGCCCATGGCCACCGCCAGGCCGATCGAGCCATCGCTACCGATGCCTGCACCCGCGACGATCTGCCGCGTTACCTCGGCGTCGATCCGCACCGCGTCACGGTGATCCCCTCGGCGATTGACGTGGACGAGTGCCTCGGTTATGTCAACCCTGACGTGCGGGCAGGCCTGCGCGAACGCTTTAACCTGGATGCAGCCGATCTGATCCTGCTCAGTGTGGGACGTCTGGAACGCAACAAGGGGTTTCACGTGCTGATCGCGGCCCTGGCCCGCCTGCGGGCCGAACTACCCCCGCGCTGGCGCTGGCTGCTGGTTGGCAATGGCAAGGAGCGCGCGGCGCTGGAGCGCCAGGCGCGGCAGGCCGGGATCGCCGGGCACATTGTCTTCGTTGGGCGCCTCGATGATACGGAACTGCACAGTCTCTACGAAGAAGCGGATCTGGTGATCCACCCGACGCTGTACGAAGGCTCAAGCCTGGTGACGTTGGAGGGGATGATCCATGGCAAGCCGCTGGTGGCGTCGGCCAGTGGCGGTATTCCCGACAAGGTCTTTGATGGGCGCAATGGCTTCCTGGTGCGCCCCGGGGATGTGGAGGACCTGGCGGCGAAGTTGCGCCTGGCCCTCCAGGCCCGGCCCCTCTGGCCCGCCTGGGGCGAGGAGAGCGCGCGCATCGTTCACTCGACCTTTGCCTGGCCGGTGGTCGCCCGCCAGACGCTCGAGTTGTACCAGGAACTCCTGGCGGCCAGCGTTGCTCGCGCCCGGAGCGCGAGCTGCCGCGGAGTTGAACGATAGACGCCCGGGGGCTGGTCACAAACGGCGGGACGACCACGGAGGTTTTGGAGAATCGCGCCCTACCTTCCAGCAGAACCGTGCATTGGCCCTGAGGTTCCCGTTGACGTATTGACACCCAGTTGCCCCATCGCATACCATACTCTGGAACACGGTCCACATTGCGCCGGTCACGTCGCTCCAGCGGGGAAACTATGAACCTCAGCGACTCTCCTGCTTCTATGCTCAGACTGGTCGCCATCGGCGGCGGGGGTGGCGTCAGCCAGGTACTGCTGGGGGCGCGGCCCTACTTCGGCGCCCTTACGGCGGCGATTGCGGTAACTGATACCGGGCGCAGCACCGGTACCGCCCGCGCGATTGCCGATATGCCCGCCCCCGGCGACGTTCGCAACACCCTGGCGACCCTCGCGCGCGATCCCGACTCGCTGCTCGCCCGTCTGATGCAGCACCGCCTGCGTTCGCCGGCCGTGCCCGTGCTCGATGGGATGGCCTTCGGCAATCTGCTGATCGCCGCCCTTACACAGATGACCGGAGATTTCGCCGAGGCGGTTGAAGCGGCCAGTTTGATGCTCGACTGTACCGCCCGCATCCTGCCGATCTCCACCGTCAATACGCACCTCTGCGCCGAACTCGAGGACGGGAGCGTGGCCGAGAATGAACTGGCCGTGCGGGCCCTCAACAAGGCGCCGATCAGCCGGCTCTACCTCAGCACGCCCGGCGCCCCGGCCAATCCTGCCGTTATCCAGGCCATCCTGCAGGCCGATGTGGTGACGATCGGTCCCGGCAGCTTCTTTACCTCGGTGCTGGCGAGCCTGCTCTTCGATCACGTTGCCGAGGCCCTCCGCGAGACCCGCGCCACGGTGGTCTTTATCTGTAATACCACCACGCAACCCGGACAGACCGACGGTTTCTCCGTCGCCGACCACGTGCGCCACCTGGTCAATCTGCTCGGGCCAGGTGTGCTTGATATCGCCCTGATCAACCGCAGCGAGCAGATTGACCCGCGGGTCATCGCAGAGTACGCCGCCGAGGGGTTGCACGTGCTCGAACCCGGCGAGGCCGATCTGGAGCAGATCAGCAGGCTCGGCGTGCGCCCGCTGGTGCGTAATCTGGCCGAGGCCGCTGAGGGGAAACGCACCCTCTGGAACAAGCAGGATGCCATCCGCCACGACCCCACCCTGATCGGCCTGGCCCTGTGGAAGATCGCCCTCGATCGGGAGGGGGTGTGAGGGTATGGAGGTAAGGAGGTGCGGAGGTGTGGAGGTGGGCAACCGGGTTTCCCCACCTCCCTCCGGCCATCTTCAGGTTAGGGAAGCGGAAGCTGTTGATCATCCCGGCGTCATGGCATGCGGCGCCCTGCGGCGGAGGTCACCCTGAGCGCTGCGGCGGAGGTCACCCTGAGCCCTTCGCTTCGCTCAGGGTACACTCCGCCGCAGGGCTCAGGTAAACCCCGCCGCAGGGCTCAGGGTAAGCTCCGCGACGCATCGCGGCCGGGACCCTTCGCTGGCGCTCCGGGTGACCGGGTTCCAACGACGGGGCAAGCAGCACGATCCGCATCCCTCATAGCTTTTCTCGAAACGATTGACCCGCAACCATGGCGGCGCTTGCGACCCGAGCCACACCGCTCAGCGCCCTCGTGGTACGACAATGCGGCGCTTGCGACCCGAGCCACACCGCTCAGCGCCCTCGTGGTACGACAATCTGGTGGTGATGGATAGTTTTTTGCGGGGAGGGCTTCGCCCTCCCACGCCCCCTCCCGCCGCATCCATCACCATCATCGTGACAGCCCAC